>JAGQWA010000079.1 GCA_020437725.1 Bacteroidota bacterium
GGCCAGCCAATGGTATTTTCAACGCTATGTAAATCGCTTGCCCATAAAAGGCGAAATGGTGTTTTTTGACAGAAGTTGGTACAATCGCGCTGTAGTTGAACCAGTAAACGGTTTTTGTTCTCAAGAAGATTATGAGCGCTTTATGAACCAGGTAAATGAGTTTGAAAGCATGTTAGTTGATTCTGGCATTACACTCATTAAACTCTACTTTTCAATAAGTAAAAATGAGCAAGCCAAGCGATTTGCTGAGATAAAGTCAAATCCGCTAAAGCGTTGGAAAATGAGCCCGGTTGACGATAAAGCTCAAGAATTGTGGGACGAGTACACTAAATACAAAGTGGCCATGTTTGAGCGCACAAATACTGAAAAAAGCCCTTGGGTAATTATAAATGCCAATAGAAAAACTGTGGCTCGTGTAAAGGCCATTAAGCATATTTTAAAAGTGCTTCCACAGCGAGAAGAGTATGTTATAGAGTAGTGAAACACATTGTACCAAGAGTAGTTATTATCAAATCAGTTATGTATTTGGCTTAGGTGTGGCAACTTAGGGTGTTTACATTTCGTCTTATGTTTTAACCATGTTAGATATGAGACTCAAAGTTCTACTACTCGCTATATTTGGGTTTTTGGTAGCTAGCGCACGCTCTCATGCTCAGCCAAACAATAACCATTTTTCAAAAGCAACCAACATTACCAAGGTTTCAAAACCTGAAGTAACTACGTACACAACCAACAAGGTAAATATCTCTTACGCCACAATTGAAAAAGACGAACACTTCGATTCAATTTTGGTAAACAGTGATATAAATGCCAAATCGGTTTGGTTTTCTTTTGAACTAGAAGTGGCTAGAAAAGTTACCGTAAACCTCAACCAAAAAAATGCTGAATTCGACCCCAAAAGTGTTGGTTTAAGTGTTTATGACAGTGCCAAATCTTTGCCTGGTAAAGATGATTTATCGGCATCTTTTCCTTCAATAAACAAATTTGGAGCAAGCATTAATGAGTGCGCCAAACCGGGCGTTTACTTTATTCAGGTGGCAGCCACCAAAAAAGCATTTGGTGAAATTTGGCTTTCGCTCGAAATTGATAATCCAGGCCAGGCACCAAACGATTTTGCTGCCAACGCCATTCATTTAGGCAGTTTAGACTCTAATCTAACTACCACCTTCGAAACAGGCTGTTTTAGTATTGACGATGATGATTCAAATTGTTCAGGGCTTGAAGATTATACCCAATCGCTTTGGATGACTTTTAAGACTAACCTTACACCCAACGTAATTAACGCAAGAATAAAAAGAAGCCGTTTTGCCAATGAAAGGCACAAGGTTCACTATTCATTTTACGAAGGCGATTGTAGAAAAGGTACTTCGAACCTTGTGGCCCTAGATGAGTGTAGCGGCCGTTTGGCATTGGCTTGTAACCTAAAATCAAATACTACCTACAGCATTTGCATGCGCTTCCATCAAAAAGAAGAGTCGGCGTTTGAGTTTAAACTAAATAACAATGGTGAGGGAACAGTTTATGCGGCTGACCCTAATAATATAGATACCAGTTTTCAACTCGGAAAGATTATTACAGACCAAACCTTTACACTGGAAGAGAACTTGATTTGCGATTCTAGAATGTCGTTGTATAAATGCGGAAGTGTAATTCCAAATGAATTGCTCTTGACCGGAAACGATACCGGAAAATTACATGTTCTAGTTACGTTTAGCATAGAAGATTCAATGGCATTTAAAACAGGTTCTATTCTGTTTGGAGACGCCATAAAGTCCGCTTCTCATCCCATTATTTATAGGTTTTTTACGGGGTATATAACTGACAGTTGCAACCTAAAATTATTGCAAACCGAAGTGTTTCGTAATTATGGATCGCCAGTAAGTGTTTGCTTGCCAAAAGGCGATTATACCATGCAAATTGTAATACCAGAATCAACAGAAACCGACTTCTATTTTGGTAGTAAAATAAAGCAGCTTTGCCAATTTGTTAGGTATAAAGATGAGTTGCAATCAGCATTTTATAAACCTCAACTTGCCGAAAACATGGGCAAGCTGCTAGATGATGAAAAGAACCATTCTAAAACAGATTTTTTTGGCAGCCTAGATACGGTTTTTTACTTCGATTCTTATAGATACACAGGCAGATTTCAATTTAGAACATTTAGACTTACCAAGCCGTCCTATCTAAAAATTGAAGTTTCTAATCGATTTACAAACAACATTTTATTAAAAGGAGATTACAATAAAACGCAGTACAATACATCAGGCACGGCTGACTCGGTAAGAGCTATTTTCTCAAAAGAATATGTTTCAAGATGCCACCTGCTCGATACCGGAATTTATACCCTAGCCACAAATCTCATTAACGACTGCGATGAGAAATCGAGAATAGATTCATGTAACATAACCATTAACGTAATTAACCTGCAGCCGTCAAATTTCAATTACCCTTATAAGGCGCATGCAGTTAATAATTTACAAGCACTAAGCAATAATGGAAGCAGACCTGTTGCAAACGGACTTACCCAAAACATTGCCATCTATAATTTGGCCGAAGGTTTTTATGATTGCGAAGTTGACTCTCCTAGTTATAGAAACACTGATTGCTCAAGTTTCGAAAAGCACCATTTGTACTATGTGTTTAAAATAGACCAGCCATCATTTATGGTAATTGATTCTTATGCCGTACTTTATCCTTATGACGTAAGAGTAGATTCGTTGAAAATGGCACAAGCAGGTTCGTCTATAAACCCATGTGGTTTTAGTGGTTTTTATAGTGAATATGCTCATTTCTGCAACTTGCAACCCGGGGTTTATACAGCTGTTTTTACCCAAAAGCTCGATAGAAGAATCATTCCAACCATACAACTTTCGCCAGCAATTGCCAGCAAACATGATTTTGCTAAAAATGCTCATGATTTGGGTACCATTACACACGGTTTAAACCAATCAGCAGGAGAGATGATTGGTTGCTTAACCGGATATTCCAGATCAGACTATCCATCCAACAACACATCCTATTTCACCGAAGAATCTATAGATTATGCTAATACCAAAAACATTGTTCAAAATGAATTATACAAGGGCAATGTTTGGTACACATTTATGGTTGAAGATGTTGGCGAAGTGAAGCTAAAAATTAAAAACCTATATAACAACAGGTTAGCTAATCTCAACCAAGATTTCTTTATCTATCAAGCGCCGGCAAATCAAGCCATTGACTTTAGTAAACTGCAGGGCAGTGGTCAAATTGACTCAACAATTGCTCAAGGGCTTATTTTGGTTGAAACTGAAGGTGATGAGTACGAGGTAACATTTACCAAAGAAGTGTGCGAACTAACTCGCTATTATGTGGTAGTTCCAGCGTTTAGAAACTATAAATCTTATCATAACAACTATGCATGGATAGATAACATAACCACCTACTTTGGGTTACCCAATTATAAAATGCAAACTATTGTTGAATTCAACTCTCAAAAGAATTCAAAACAAGGCGGTGATTTTTGTAAAGAAGCCGTTCAAATTGACCTTGGTGACGATGAATCTATCGAGAAGAAAATCATAATATCATGCCACACCATAGGAGAGTCTTACGGAGAAGATGGAAGCAACATGGACTGTTTAGAAGATGCTGAATCTTTAAAATCTACCTGGTATAAAATTGACTATAAGGGCACTCAAAAGAACGATATTCAATTTCAGATAGAAGAAAACACATCGGCTTTGCCAAATGAGTTTAAATACAGGGTGCTACACGGTAGTTGTGGCAGTATGCAAGCCGGGCAATGTGTTGAAGAAATTAATGGGTCGTTTAAACTTGACTGTGTTGACGATGCTGCGTATTTCGTTCAGATAGTAAGTCCTATTGATGCTATTGGAACCATAAAGCTAACCGCAACTACAACGGCTAATACTGACCAAAACTGCGTGCCGTTTAACCCAACCGATTTAATGGCAGATTTTACTGCAAGTGGCGGCTGTTCATCTAAATTACCAGTGCAGTTTTTTAACAGCAGTACCCAAGGCGACGACATTTCTTACCAATGGCAATTTGGAGATGGAGAATCTTCAACTAACAAGGCACCCGAACATGTATTTAAAAACACTTCTCAAAATGCAGTTGATAGCTTTTTGGTGAAATTAAAGGTGACAAACAACGCAACGCTCGATTCTGCTTCAACTACCAAGTACGTGTACATCTACAATAACTTGGCGCTATTTGCGGGCCCCGATACATCAACTTTCTGTGGTGAAATTTTGGAAATGAGTCCCACGCTTAATTTTCAACCAACAGCATTTGGTTGGTTTCCATCTGAAATGTTTAAAGACGCTACTCAACTAAATGCAAGGCTAAACCATAAAACAGGTTTGGCATCTAATTGGGTTTGGTTAGAAGCTCAATTAGGTAATTGCACCATTACTGATTCGCTTCAAATAGCTGATAATTATCGTTCTGAAATTGCTGAATTCGGAAAACTATGTTCAGGCGACAGCCTTAAAATTGGCTATGCTGATACATTTCCCATTTATAAATGGAAAGATGGAACGGTTCTAGATTCAATTTATGCTGATAAACCTGGTGAATACACGCTTGAATTTGGTTATTCTGAAAGTTGTCTGCAAACCTATTCAGTTACACTAGAGTTGCAAGAAAGCCCAATATTTACTATTGAAGGCCAAAGAAGTTGTGTAGGTGATACGGTTAGAATTGAATCAAATGAAAGCGATTTGTCTTTTGATTGGAACAACGGCGAATCAACTGATGACTTCTTTGTTTTAAAGGATTCTGGATTCATTTCTGTAACGGTTTTCAATCAATTCAACTGCAAAACAGATGATGGGTTTTATTTATCGGCCAAAGATTTTCTTTCTGAATTCGATTACAATGTGAGCATTTGTAATGGCGAAAAAGCCACGCTAAAAGCAAAAGTTGCGGATGCCGAATACCTATGGAACACAGGTGAAACTACCCAAAATATTGTAGTTTCAGACACCGGTCTTTACTCCGTAAACATTAAAAAGGGCAATTGCGAAGTAATAAATATGGTAACCGTATTTGAAAATGAAAAGCCTGATTTAGTAATTAACGACGTGAATCTTTGCGACACGCTTCAAACAAAAATTGAGTTAGATACACTTTACACCTATACATGGTCTGATGGGTTTATTGGCAACGTAAGAACAATAACCAAAGAAGGCAAATACAGTGTAAAAGCTGAGCATTCTGGTTGTGACAGTACAGTAACTTTTATGGCTAAAAGCCTTATAGATGAAGATTTTAAGCTTGGTCCAGATACTCAGTTTTGTCTTCCTTTTGAATTTGCTCTAAGTACTATTTCTGCACCAAAAATTAAATGGAGTAGTGGCAATACTGAAGACACATTCATTACGGTAAGCGATACCGGAACCTATTGGATCGAGCTAGAATTTGACAATTGCTCCGTAAGCGACACAGTTCATATCGATACGTTAGATTGCTACACAGGATTATACGTTCCAAACGCATTTACACCACAAGGAACCAATGATGACTTAAACCCCGTTTTTATAGCTCAAGGAAGCAATATTGTGAGCTTCAATATGCAAATATTCAACAGGTTTGGGCAGTGCATTTTCGAAACTGACGATATAAACGAAGGGTGGGATGGAACCTATGAAGGCAAAGAATCGCCTGTTGGGGTTTATGTTTATGTTATAAACTACAAAGCCCATAAAAGGGCTAGAGAATACTTGGCAGGGAACTTGACTATTCTACGCTAATTTGAAGCACAGATATTTAATTATGCCAAATATTTTTGAAATAGCAGTTTCTGAAAACATTTGGAAGGAAATTCAAATAAGAGGGTTTCAATCAGCTTTTGGCGAATCAAATGATGATTTTGTTTTCTTTAAAGACATAGCGATTGGTGTCCGTCAACCGATTTCGGATTATCATCTCAGGTTTAATGTGAATTTAAAGGGCTTTTATATTATCGATTTATTAAGGGGGCCAAATGAGGTTTTGCTTGAACAAATAGTGAGAATTATTGATGAACTTAAACCTTCATTTGTGTTTTATGAATTGGATTGTGACCAAAATGATTTTCATGAGCTGGATTCTTCTAAGTATCACATAGCTGACTTGATAGATTATAACTTAGTACCAAAGAATGTTGATTTCAGAGCTTTTGTTAAAAGGAATAATGAAAAGCCCCACTCAATAAATTGAACGGGGCCTTACCAAACACCTTTAAACCTAATAATTTACCGTTTAATCACTTTAATGCGGTATAAGTCCGAATCTACTAAAAATTCTATAAAGTACACACCAGTACTCAAGTTAATTGTCTCATGCAGTTGTATTTGATGAGCCCCCGCATTTAGAGTATTGGTGGTTTTATTACCAATTGCCTGTCCGTTTATATTATAAAGTTGGTAAGAAACTTTGGCCGATTTTATTAAATCAAATTGCATGTTAACCGAAGCTGAAGTTGGGTTAGGATAAACATTTATATCTGCAATGCCAGGAATTTGGATACCGCTTTCGCCAATATAAAAATCTTCAGAGCTTGTGTTCTCACAGCCGTTGGCATCTGTTACAGTAAGTGTAACCGTAACATTTTCTCTAAAGGCTTTAAACTCATGTATTGGGCTCTCGTCTGTTGATGAATTTCCGTCATTAAAATCCCATAAGTAAGTAGCGCCTTTCACTTTTGGCGAAAGAATTACAGAATCGGCATCAACCGTTCCAGTAAAGCTTGCATCTGGTAAAGCATTAACTTTTATAGTTTTAATGGTTGAAACTTCGCAGCCTGCATTTCCTACAATTAATTTAACGCTGTAATCCCTAGCCACCGTAAAGGTGTTGCTAGGCGTTTCATCCGTTGACGTATTTCCATCAGTAAAGTCCCAGTTATAATAATCGGCATTGCTACTTAGGTTATTGAATGTTATAGGCGAATTGACGCAAGTAGGGGCGTTGGCTTCAAAATCTGCAATTGCCGCGCTTAATACTCTAATTGAATCAATTTTTGCGTTTTTGCAACCGTCGCTATTTGCCACCTCAAGCGTAACAGCATAAGTTCCTGTTTTGGTGTATTTGTGAATGGCGTTTTTACTGGTTGAACCATTTCCATCTCCAAATCGCCAATCTCTCGAAACCGTGTTTATACTTTCATCTTTAAACTCAATGTCGGTATTTGTGCAGGTTGTATCGGAAGAGAATTGGGCTGTTGGCAAACCTAATATGGTAATGTTAAGGGTTGATGTTCCTTTACAACCATATGTATTGGTTTCAATTACCTGCACAACTCCAGAGCCGCTTGAAGGCCATTCTAAAATTGAGTTGGCATTGGTTTGGTCGCCTATAATTGATCCATTTACAGTGCTCCAGGCATAAGTGTTTCCGCTGTTTTCTGTTACAGCATACTCTACCATGTCGTTTTGGCAAACAATGTTTTTGCCAGTAATTTTTGGTGTAGGGAGGTCAGATACGCTAATAAAAACTGAGTCTTTTATAAAACAACCAGTAGCCGTATCGGTTTCAGTTAGTATGTAATATGTATTAGAATCTGGTTTAACATAAGGCATGTTAAGCGTAGACGAAAACCCAGCCGGATTGCTGGTCCAGTTTAAAACATTTCCTGTTGTGTTTGTAGCTCCAATCTGCGTGCTATCGCCAATACAAACCGTTCGGCTAGTGCCAACTTTAGGAATTGGAAGTGGGTTTACATTTACAACTAAAGTATCGGTAGCACTACAGCCAAAAGTTAAATCAGTAACTTCTAAATAATAGGTAGATGTAATAGACGGGCTAACATAAATTCTAGATGTTTTACCAACACTATTATTACTTCCATCAAACCACTCATAACCATAAATTGAATTAGGTTTTGGCCCTATTTGAACCGAATCTCCAGCACAAACATCTTTGTCTATACCTGCTGCTGCAGTTGGCGCACCTAAAAACAGCCTGCTTGCCGATAATTTGTCATTTGGAGAATACGAGTCTGTTTTTCCATTTGGTGCAGAAGTCCAAATCTCTATTTTAGGTTGTGTATTTCCTTGAAATTTGAAATTACCAATGGTTACTGTATCAGCGCCTTTGGTTCCCAAATTGCCAGTCCACGAATAAGCTGTTTGAGTAACCCCGCCAATACTCCAATTAATGGTAGCACTTGTTAGTGAGTTGCCACCGTAGTTGGTAATAACGGCAGTTACAGGCAGGTTGCCAGCGCAAATTTTATTGTCAGGCGATGTTAAAGCCGAAATGCCAGCGTCGTCGTCAGCCAACGGAAACTCATCAGCTCCAATATCAGGAGTTGCATCTCTTTGCTCGCCATCCATATCGTATTTTACGTAGGTAAATACTTGTGCCAGGCCGTTTATACCAGGGTTAGAGCAGTGTAAATCTTTTGATGAGGTAAAAAGTGGGTCTAGGCTCACCGAGTGAGAATCGGTTTTGTTGGTAACTAAACCGCCTAAACTGCCAATGGTTTTTTGATTCCATTGTGCAAATTGATTGCCTTTGGCATAGAGGTTATTAAAATCGCTTTTAAAATAATTGGCTCCATAAATATTGTAAACATAACCAGCGGCCATTACTATATTGTTGTTTTTAAGCTCGTTATATCTAGAAGGAACATTATTGGCTAAAATGGCTGAGTTGGTTGCTGTGCTACCAGTAAAATTGAAACTATTGTGTAGAATAAATATGTTTTCGCAACCTTCAACAAATATTCCTACACCGTCTATTCTCGGAAACACATTATTCGCAACAATCATAGGTTCGGTAGATTTCCCGTAGCACGACACTAGCATAATTGCATTATCTGTGTTTGTGGCAACAAATTCATTATCCATAATTCTGCTGCCATCATCGCAAACTGTTAGGTTTAAATCAAAATTATCGGCTGTATTGGTGGTTACGTTTCTAAAAATATTGCCTTCAATAGTTATTCTATTGTTAAATGCCACATAAACCGAGTTGGTATAGGCACTATCAAAAACGTTATGAGAAATTACGGTGCCACCTTCTGGGAAATTGTTGGCACCTGTGTATTGAATGCCATATGTTCCGTATTTTATCAAATTATGGGTAAAAGTGTTTGCAGTGTCTCTGCCTTGGTCTGACCAAATGTTAACACCACTAGCGTTGTTGGTGGTAACCTTGGTTGCAATCATTTGGCAATTGGTAAAAGTGTTATTGCACGAACCGTTAAGAATATGAATTACTGCAGCGTTGGCATTGGTACCTGTTCTTTCAAATGTCATGTGTTTAAAGGTTACCCAATCGGCACCGTTTAGTTGTAATAAAGCAATGTTATTACCAGTAGCGGTGGTTGATGGCAATGTGAGCACCACTTTTGAACTGTCTTTACTCACACCTTGAAATATTACTTGATTAGTAGCTGAAACACCACCCAATTGGGTTATGAGAAGCTGCTCGTTATATGTACCATCGGCTACGTTAAAAGTAACTGGTCCGCAAACGCCGCGCGATGCCATGGCTGTAATAGCAGAGTTGAAAGATTTAAAATCAGCCGAGCTTGAATTGCCAATTGAATAAGTTCCAGAAATGCCGGTTAGTCTTGTAATGGTCAGGGTATCATTAATGGTTTTTCCATCGGTGCCATTGTTGGGCTTGCTAGTCCAAATTTTAAAGGTATATGGTGTGTTTAGCGAAAATGTATAATCGCCAATGGTTAAAGACGCTGAATTGGCACCAGGAGCCACTTTTCCACTCCAAGCGTATGATTTTTGAGTGGTTCCGTTCACGGCCCAATTAATGGTTAAATTTTTTAGTGTATCTATACCATAATTGGCGAAAGTTACTTTCACATCGTACTTACCGGCACAAAAAGCCGCAGGGCTATCTAATTTAGAAATTCCAGCATCGTATTGTGCAGGAAAAAATTCGTCGGCTCCAATATCTGGGGTTGTAGAACTCCTGGTTTCGCCATCAATATCGTCGGTAACAATGCTGTATGGTGTTGCTTTTCCATTAATTCCAATGTTTGAAACATGTAAATCGGTATTGCTTATAAAGCCTGGGTCGGCATAAACAGAAAGAGAATCTTTTCTAGACGCAGAGAAAAATGCAGACAAAGTACTATAATCGGTACCAGCCCACTTGGCTAAATACCTACCTGTGGCATATAAATTATTGTAATTTACGGTTGTAATGTCAGAAGTATTTGCACCTGGAACATTATAGACAAAGCCGCCACCTTTATTTACCATTACGTTGTTTACCAGCTTTATGTTAGAGTTGGTATAGTTAGAATAATGATAATAGCAAGCTCCCGCTGAAAGTGAATTGGTTATAAGAACATTGTTGTAATAGAAATCTATGTAATTGCAGTTGTAAACCGCAAAACCAGTGCAATCTCCAGTTCCGCCGCTATTTACAATCCAGTTGTTATTTACAAGGGTTGGTGCTGAACTTGTGCTAGTTGTATTAGCTAAAATAATGGCCCTAACTACTTGGCCATTGGTAGCCAACATAAATATTTTGTTTTTAGAAATTTCCAAAGATGGGCTAGACTCTATGCGCATTCCATATGATGTATAATGGCCTTTGTTAGGGCCAAAATCTCCCATAAAAAAGCTGTTGCCAATTATTTTAAGGCCTGTTTGGCTAGTCATGTAAATACCTGACGAACCGCTTGTGTCAATAATATTTCCTTGAAATAAGTTACCCGATGAACTAGAAGTAGAATGAACGCCATTATAACCATAAACAAGCCTGTTGTTTATGAAGCTGTTATTGCTACCTGCGCTCACAAAATATATCACTGATCCGGGCCCACTGCTAAACCCAGTGCTTGAATTGCTATTAATTTTTTTGGTTTGAAGCCAACAATTTTTAAAGGTGTTATTGTCTGAACTATTGCCTATTTGTACAGCTGTATAATAGGCCGCAGTGCCAGTTCTATGAAAACCAATTCCTTCAAAAGTGAAATAATCACAACCATTTAAAAACAGCACAAAATCATTACCAGCGCTTGCAGATGATGGGTTTTGCACTATGCATTTAGAACTATCGCCACTGGC
>JAGQWA010000007.1 GCA_020437725.1 Bacteroidota bacterium
CTAAATCTCTTAGAGATCCCGGTATTTATAGCGTAAAACACGTGGTTTCTAACAATGGCCTATGTGCTGATACCTTTTTTATGCAAGACTCTATTGTGGTAAATGGCACTGTGGCAAAACTAAATGTGCAAGACAACAGCGGTTGCGAGGGGCATAGTACCATGTTTTGGGCAGATATCTCTCAAGATTTTCCAGGTGGTTCTACCACACCCAATTTTATCTGGAAAATGAAACCGCGTAAAGGAATTACCATTACCGATTCTTTAAATGATACGGTTCATATACAATTCGATTCGGCCGGCCGATACGCCGTTACGGTTGACATTGTGAATAGCAAAGGGTGTATTAATAGTTTAACAGAAACTTTAAACATAGGTGCTGTAGCCAATTGGGGTTGGGATGATGACTCACTTCAAAGGGTTTGTTTAAACCAACCAATGAAACTCTATGATTCGAGTTTTATTAATGCCAACGCGCATAAATGGAGTATTTCTCCAGCCACGGCAGGATATTTTGTGCCCAACGACAGTTCTAGAGATGTTTCTATAGTGTTTACTCAAAGCGGCACGCACACGGTTCAAATGATTCTTTATAGCGACTCTCTTGGAACTTGCTCTGATACCATGCGCCATAATTTAACCGTAACCGCACCCGAAGCCAAGTTTAAGGTTGACAAACCTTTCTCTCTCTGTTCGCCTCAAATTTTAAAGTTTACCAACGAGTCTAAAAATGCAGATGGTTTTGAGTGGAATTATGATGATGGCGAAACATCTAACATTGGTGCTACAGAGCACTCTTACGTCTATATAAAAAACAATAACACAGGTTTTTCTCCCTATTTAGTTGCAACCAAGCTTGGCGGTTGCCCAGATACATTTGTACTAACTAGAGGCATAAGAATAATAGGCCCAGAACCAAAATTTGCCATAGACACCACCGTTGGTTGCGACTCTTTAACCGTTTCTTTTACCAACTTAAGCAAACCGTTAAATGCTGAATTTTATATTGATTATGGCGATGGAAGTTTACCAGACACCAACAAAGTAAACGACCATAAATATCAATATGCCCAAACGTCAAATTCAGATTCAATTACCTATTACCCAACCATTGTGGCAAGCCAAAATGGTTGTTCGTCATTTTATACCGACTCTATTAAACTCTACAAAAAACCAATAGCTCGATTTGGTTTAGATACTGCCATTGGTTGTTCGCCTTTGCGTGTAGAATTCTTTAACCAATCAGCAAGTGTTTATTCAACTATTTGGGACTTTGATGGCGATAACGTAAATGATTCCTTTGATAACGACACCGCTATTTTCAACTACACAACAGGGGTATACAGCCCGCGTTTAGTGGTGCAATACAAAGGCTTGTGTTCAGATACCGCTATTTTAGATTCGGGCATAAAATCATTAGCCATACCAACTGCCCGTTTAACATTAAGCACTCGCCGAGGTTGCGATAGCCTGCAGGTTGATTTTACGGCAAATAACCCAGGAGATTCGTTTATAATAGAATATGGAAACGGACTTAGCGACACCAATACTACCCAAACCATATTGTACGGTTTTAATGCGGCTAATGCCATTGGAGACTCAACAACTTACGTGGTAAAGTATTTCGTAACCAGCCCAGCGCTAAACTCATGTTCAGATACTTTGTGGGACACGGTAAGGGTTTATCGGCAACCAGCAGCATCTTTTACTGTTGATACCCTTGAAGGCTGTGCGCCACTTAAGGTTCAGTACGTAAACACATCTCAAAATCATGATGTCAATATTTGGGACATGAACCAAGATGGTACACCTGATTTTATTAATCAAGACACCGTTACCCAAATTTATGGCCAGGGTCAATACACCATAACTCTTGGAATTGCAACCAATATTGGTTGTGGCGACACCATTTCATCATTACAGCCTGTTGTGGTTCGCAACATACCAACGCCTCAACTACAGATTTCAAAATTTGCAGATTGCACTCCAGTAAGTGTTAGTTTTACTCCAAACAATGCTCAAGATAGCTTTGTTATAGATTACGGATCAATTTTCGGTCCCGACACCAATAAAACTAGTGATAAAATATACCCATTTGCTGGTACTTTGGCAGAAGATTCTTTTAACTACCGTTGGTCTTATAGGGTTTACGATCGCGTTTTATCCTATTGTGCCGACACACTAAACGATAGTAATATAATAGCCGGAAAATGGCGGCCAATTACAGCTTATCCTATTCCAAATGCCAATTTTAGTATAGACACCAACGAAGGCTGTTCTCCTCTTAAAGTAGAATTCTTTAACCAATCTGATAGAAATGACAAGCTATATTGGGACTTAAACAACGATGGCACAACCAATGCCATAAACCTAGACACCACAAACTTTACCTACACCAAAGGTTATTATGGTGCAAAACTGGTTTCTGAAACAAATTTTGGATGCTCAGACACCTTAGAAATTGACTCAATAATTAGGGTAGAAGATATTCCAGTGCCCATATTTAGCACTAACACCAATGCAGGTTGCGATAGTTTAAATGTAAGTTTTGGCGTAAACAACCCAACCGATTCATTTATTATGAATTATGGAAATGGAAATGTAAGTACCAATACTGTAAACAACCAGCGCTATGGGTTCGATATAACCAATGCCTTAGGCGACTCTACTACTTATAATTTGGTGTATGTGGTTTTTAATAAAAAAATGCCTTATTGCACCGATACCGTTTTTAGTTCGGTTGCAGTTTACCGCCAGCCGGTGGCTAATTTCAAAGAGTCTATTAATTATGGCTGCGAGCCGCTTCAGGTTACATTTAGTAATGGCTCTCAAGGGCAGGATAACCACATTTGGTATATTGACAGTTTTTCTAATCTTACTGCCGATATAGACACCATTACAACCTCTTTTAATGCTGGCAAATACAGCATTGGTATTGCAGTTTCATCGCTTAATGGTTGTGTAGACACACTAATAAAAACCGACCTAATTCATGCCTTAAAATCTCCTGATATTTCATTTAGCTCTAAACCCGATACAACTTGCAATGGTGGTTTTATTCAGTTTAACGATGGCTCTAAGGTAGATACCAACATTTTTACTCGAACTTGGACATTTGACCCTCGTGGAACCTCTGTTTCAGGCGAAATATTAAATGTACCTAGACCATTGGTGGCATTTACTTCAACCAATAAATACGATTCGTTTTTAGTAACCTTAGAAATTTCTGACAGCAACTTCTGTACGAGCAGAGACAGCGCCTATGTTTATACATTAGAAAGCGAAACTCCAGATACCATGGCCATTGTTGGGGTTTCTTTTCAAGAGCCAATTGGTTCAAAAAAGGGTATTAGGTTTCAATGGAACAAGCAGTTTGAAGACGATATAGAATTGCTAGAACTAATTAAGGTAGCGGATGGTGACACTTCGTTGTTGTACAGTGGAATTCCATTAAGCAGTAATGTCTATTTCGATAATAATGCCAAAGACCCGGTAAATGAAATTGCTACATACTACATAAACGTGGCCGACAGTTGCGGCAAGAATTCTGGTTTTACTTCGCTACCAGCTACGTATCCAATTTTATCTGGTGGAAATACAGGCGAACAATCTGTTACCCTTACTTGGAAAGACCAACAATCGGCTTTTGCAACCAACCAGATCATTATTCTTAGAAGTAAAAAGCCACAAGGACCGTTTACAATTTTAGATAGTGTTAATGCTGGCATTAATACCTATACTGACACCACTTTGTATTGCAATTCTAAGTATTATTATGCCATACAATGCAGAAACAAAGCAGGATTAATGGCATCTAATGTGGTAATAGGTACTGGCAAATTTGTTCCACCTACAGGTTCGCCGCTTATGCTAAACACCACTGTTAGCAATAATTTGCATATATCTTTCAACTGGACAAAAAGCAACCAACCAGGCCTAAAACAATACTTAATAGATAAAAAAACCAGCACATCGGGTTGGGTAATAAATTATGATTCTTCAGCAGTTAATTCATTTACAGATTCGCTTCAACAAATAGACTCAGTTATTTATCATTACCGAGTAAGAACCATAGATGTTTGTGGTTTTCAAAGCGGGAGATCAAATGAAGGAAATTCAATTCTTCTCGAAACCAAGCAAGGTGAGATTTCTATACACTTAAGTTGGAACAATTTTGGAACTTGGAGCAATGTTCCATTTCATTATGAAGTGCAATTGAAAAAAGCAAACAATGGTTTTGAAACAATTGCTACCCTGGCTAGCAATGTTACTAGCTACGAAGATGTAGGCGCATATTTTGATGCAGACCAAGGTTGGTGCTACAGAATAGTTGCTGTGCAAGATGCTGGCTCTGAATACGCAAGCCTTAGCAACGAAATATGTTTTGATGCACAAGCAGAATTGGTTATTCCAAATGCTTTTACCCCTAATAACGATGGCCTAAACGAAGCATATTTTGTTTATTCAGACGCCATAAAACCAGCTACCGAAGATATTGAAACCTTTAATATGAAAATTTACGACCGATGGGGCGAACGCATTTTTGAATCTAATAGCCCCCATAACTATTGGGATGGCACTAAAAATGGCAATTTGGTTCCAGTTGGAAGATATATGGTGGTTATTAATGCCATAAAACGCAACGGAGAAGAAATTAACTATTCAGGCATTATAATGGTATTAAAATAGTGAGCCCATTTTTCTACTTGGTTTGTACTGGTAAGGAAGATTAAGAAAATTTTCAACCCAAAATTCTATCTTCGAAAGAAAATAATTTCATGAAGAGCAAATTCCTCCTTATTCCAGCTCTGGCATTGTTTACTTTATTAGCATCGTGCGGAAAAGACAATACCGACAACCAAACCGATAATCAGGTTGACAATACAACTCAAGAACCATTTCCAACCGACTTAGATGAATATATAACCGCATTAACTGGCAGTACTGCTGATAGTAGCCTTAAAATTTGGAATGGTAGCCAGGCTTTTAGAAGATACTACAACCCCGCCACTAGAGAATATGGCGAAGAATCTGAAGTAACTAACGACCCAGACATTAAATTTAAGGAAATGAGCCTCGAAATGAAATATGACCAATACAACAGCGAGCGCTTTGGTTATAATGTTGGTTCATCTAAATGGGTTGACCCCATGGGTAAAACAAGTATGTTTTGGGAGTTAGAAAATGCAATACCCGATACGCTTTATATGAATAGAAATAAATCTACAGCACAAATTTGGGCCGTTCAAAAACTTAATGAAAAAGAGTTTGAGTTTACCAGAAAATGGAAAAGCGGTGGAACCAAGTTTATTGAAAGATTAATTTGGGTGAAGTAATTAGTAAACAATTATTCTAGCAAAAAATAGAGACCCGTTCTCGTGCATGGCTTCTAGTAAATAGAAGCCATTTTTTGTTTCTTTAAGGTAGAAGGTTGAATTATTGGCGAGATAATCAACTTCATTGCCTAGCGAATTGTAGATTTTTATTGCCTTAAACCTTTGGTATGAATCAATTTTAAAGCCATTTCCACTTTCAATTATATTAGGATAAACAGAAATTTCATTCGACCCACTAATATCAATTCCGGTAGTTCTTTTAATAATCTTGGCGCTGTTGTATGAGTTGGTATCTACTTGGTTATTTGGCGAGCTCAAAGCAATGTTCAAGCTATATTCTTTGCTAAAATCAATATCGTAATCGGCAAAACTTTCTCTTAAATTTACTTTCGAATAAGGCCTAATCTCCTTAACAATAGTTCGGGTTATTAAATTATAATCGCAATTCTGGCCATAAGTACTGCCTAAATGAAGGTTGAAACTATAAATAGTATCGGGGCTATTATTAAATACATTATAACTTACTTTTAGCACCACATCTCCTATATTCTTAGTGCTTATACTGGCAGAGTCAACTAAAAACGAATCTATTTTAGGGTTATCGAGCTCAAGATCTAGTTGGTATCGCTTGGAATTCGCCTCCCCTTTCCATTTTATTAAATAATCGCGTTTATGCACTTGGTTTATATCATGCACTGCAAATACCCACTCATGCTTGTAAAGAAAGGCATACTTTATTTTACCGGGCAGGTTATATGCAACGTTTTGTAGTTTGGCTACTTCATCGTTTTCGTCAAGATAAACTTGCTTTTTCAACTTTCCGCTCGAACCAAAAATGATTGTTGTATCATTAATAAAATCAGCTGCTTCAAGAAAATCCATGCCTATTCTTTTAGCAGAAATAGAAACACGCGACTCTCCTTTCTCGTTTATATACCTAAAACTTTTCTTCATTACAAGCCCAAAAAGCGTTCCTTGTTCATCATAACGCACAATCTGAATTATGCTGTCGCCATACTCATTGGTTTCTAACACTTCTGACAAGCTTATTAATGAAAGCTTCTCATCACTAAAAGCAAAATATCTGTTCTCTTTAAGTTTAAATACGCTTTTTGGCTTAAAACCCAATTTAAACTGTCTAATGGTTCTACCATTGTTTTCCAAGTAAAGCATAAACTCGCCATAACTAACTAGCCAATTTCCATTTGAAAGTTGAACAATATCGTTTATCCGCTCTCTTATAAGATTAAAATTTTGATATACAAAAAATGAATCAGACATCTGATTAAAATTGCTATCAAAAAAAATAAGCTCATTGCCATTTGGGCCATTTTGGCAGAATTCATGAAACAACCAAACATAATAGCCACTGCCATCAGCTAGTTTATCAATTTTCATTATTTCGGCTTGTGGTCTCTTTGATATTTTGATAAATTCTAATACATCGTTCTCATCTAACTTAATCAGATTCTTGTCTGCAAACGCTTTATCGGTATTAAATTTTTCGTAAAAGCCATATGCGTGCAAATCTCCATTAATATTACAAAGACCGTTAATGCTGCTATTAAATGCATTCTGCAACAGAAAAGCATCCTGTGCCAAACCCATTTCTGGCAGTTTAATTAGAAAAAAAAGAATGGCAAGTACACGCAGATTAATTGTCATTTCATTTCAGAATCTAGGCAAATTACAAACTTCAATTCCCGCTAAATGTAGGTCAAAGTCATCATACCCATTCACTACTTTATTATTTTTAAACATATTGAAGACTTCCACCTTTTTCATAAAATGAAGCATAAACCATATCTTAGCCAAATCAACATTGGGCTGTTGATTTCAATTAACAAGTATGTCTAAAAACTTAAGTGAACTTTCGGGTAGAAAGGGTCTCAAATACAACCTTTTTGATGAACTCGGAAAACTGGCCATTGAAGATGGTACACCAAATAAAGATGCACTTGCCAAGGCTGCCGATGAGTTTCTCATTGGAAAAGCCAATACCTACGGCACGGCTTCTTTCTACGACTTTATGCGCCCTGAAAACAAGGGCAAAAAAGCTTACGTATGTAATGGTAGTGCTTGCCTTTGTGCCGGTACACAAGATGGTGTAAGAACCGAATTAGAGAAGCACTATAAAGCCGACGAAATTGGCGATATGTGCTGTTTGGGTCGTTGCCACGAGAATGGCGCTTTTCATATTGATGGCAAAAATTACTCGGCCAAAACCGCTGCCGAAATAGCGCAAATTGCTACCAATGGAAAGCAAAATGGCGTTCAAGGCAATCAAGATAAATATGCGATTGAATGCTACGGCACTCAAGTATTAACGGCTCCTTTTCCCGGAGTTGATGCTTATTACGAATTGCTTTTGAGCATGATTGAACGCGGTCAGGATGCTTGTTTAGAAGACATCAAGAAATCGAACATTCGTGGTCGTGGTGGTGCAGGTTTCCCAATGTGGATTAAATTGGATGGCTGCCGAAAGCAAGATGCCGACCAGAAATTCATTGTTTGCAATGCGGATGAAGGCGACCCAGGAGCTTACACAGATAGATATTTACTAGAAGAGCAACCACATTCCGTTTTATTCGGAATGATGATGGCCGGATTTATCACGGGGGCTGATTACGGCGCAGTTTACATCAGAGCTGAATACCCAGAAGCCATTGAAATAACCGAAAACGCCATAAAAGACCTTTACGCAAAAGGTTGGTTGGGCGAAAACATAAAAGGCACTGGTTTCAATTACAATTTCAAAGTAATTAAAGCCCAAGGTGCCTATATCTGCGGTGAAGAGACAGCCTTGTTAAACAGCATTGAAGGCCAAAGACCTGAAGTGAGGGTACGTCCGCCTTATCCAGTAGTCAACGGACTTTTCAATAAGCCAACCATCGTAAACAATGTAGAAACGCTTGCTGCTGTGCACTATATCCTTGAAAAAGGCGGTGATAATTACGCGAGCATTGGTGGCGGTAAATCAACAGGAACCAAACTGCTTTCTTTAGACAGCCACTTCAACAAACCCGGTATGTACGAAGTAGATATGGGAACACCTTTGAAAGAAGTGGTTTATAACATCGCCGGCGGTTTCAAAAAACCAGTAAAAGCCGTTCATATTGGTGGCCCTTTAGGTGGTTTAGTACCAACCCATAAAATTGAAGATCTAACCATTGATTTTGAATCCTTCGCTCAAGAAGGCTTCTTGCTAGGCCATGCAAGTATGTTGTGTGTGCCAGAAGAATTCCCTATGGTGAAATATTTAGAACACCTTTTCGAATTCACTTCTCACGAGAGTTGCGGAAAATGCTTCCCATGTCGTTTAGGTGCCAAGCGCGGTTCAGAAATGTTCCACAAAGCCCAAAATGAAGACTACAAAATAGATCGTGAACTTCTCAACGATCTCATCCATACCATGGAAACCGGATCACTCTGCGCGTTAGGGGGTGGGGTGCCGTTGCCGATTAGGAATGGGTTGATGTATTTTGAGGATGAACTGAAAGAATATCTGAGTTAAAAAGTTTCTTGTTTAGAGTTTCTAGTTATGGCAACAGTACATCGATTTGAAGATTTGAAAGTTTGGCAAAAAGCAAGAGCTTTTGCTAAGGAAGTTTTCATTTTGACCAAAAAGGAGCCGTTTTCAAAAGACTTTAAACATAGAGATCAAATTAATGATTCGGCAGGTTCAATTATGGATAATATAGCTGAAGGATTTGAACGTAGTGGAAGGAAGGAATTTAGACAATTTCTTTCAATATCTAAAGGTTCAACAGCCGAAGCTCAATCACAGTTGTACAGAGCTTTTGACAAGGATTACATTACTGAATCTGAATTAAACGAAAAGCTAACACAAACGAACGAAATTTCAAGAATGATTCGTGGTTTAATGAATTATGTTTCAAATTCTGATTATTCAGGAGATAAATTCAAAGAACCCGAGCCAACATATTTTACTAAACAACAACTAGAAACTAGAGACGATAAACTCTAAACGCTAAACTTTAATTTTTAACCTTCAATTTTTAATTAAAATGAAAAAGGTAGCCTACATAAACAACCGCCCATTCGCCATTGAAGAAGGTGAAACCATTTTGCAATTTGTTAGACGCTATCATGGCAAAAATGCTGTGCCTACGCTTTGTGATGCTCCTAACTTAGATCCATTTGGGTCGTGCAGAGTGTGCTCGGTAGATGTTGCACTAGAGCAAGGCGGCAAAACCAAAACGCAAGCAAGTTGCCATACACCTGTTCAAGAAGGAAGTTACATCTATCCTGAAAGCCAGAATATTCAAAAGCTACGTAAAAACATCATTGAGCTGGTATTAACAGACCATCCTTTGGATTGCCTGACCTGCGAAGTAAATGGCAATTGCGAGTTGCAAGATGTGGCTGCGCGAGTGGGAATAAGAGATGTGCGATACCCTGATGGCGAGAATCATTTGGACCGGAAAAAGGATTTGAGCCACCCTTATATGACTTCAGATTTAAGCAAATGCATCAACTGCTACCGCTGTGTGCGCGCTTGTGATGAAGTTCAAGGTCAGTTTGTATTGAGCATGGCAGGTCGAGGTTTCGATAGCAAGATTATTAAAGGCATGGACGAAACTTTCTTTGAAAGTGATTGTGTAAGCTGCGGTGCTTGTGCACAAGCTTGTCCAACCAGTGCAATTTCTGATATTTTCCAAAGTAAAGCAGTTAAAGCAACTGAAAAAACGAGAACCGTTTGCACCTATTGCGGTGTAGGTTGCAACTTAGAAGTTAGTACGGCAAACGGAGAAATTTTAAGTATTCAAGCACCATATGATGCTGAAGTGAACGAAGGCCACACTTGTTTGAAAGGTCGATATGCTTTTGGATTTTATAACCATGAAGACCGAATAAAAACACCATTAATCAAGCGAAATGGAAAGTTTGAACCCGCTACGTGGGACGAAGCTTATGACTTAATCGTAAGCAAATTCAAGTCGATATTAGAAACTGATGGACCCGACGCCATTGCGGGTATTTCATCGGCTCGTTGCACAAACGAAGAGAACTACTTGATGCAAAAGTTCATCCGTGCGGTTGTTGGAACCAATAATATCGATGGCTGTGCACGTGTTTGTCACTCGCCAACAGCTTTGGGCATGCAACGCACTTTTGGTACGGGTGCTGCCACCAACAGCATTGAAGACCTAAAACATACCAATTGCATTTTGGTAATTGGCGCCAACCCAACTTCGGGCCACCCGGTTACTGGTGCGCGGTTGAAACAATTCGCCATGAAAGATGGCAATATTTCAATCGTGATTGACCCTAGAAGAACTGAATTGGCGAAATATGCCACTTACCATATTCCATTGCGTCCGGGTACCAACGTAGCCGTAATGAACATGATGTTGTACTACATCATCAGCGAAGGTTATGTGGCTGAAGAGTTTGTTAAAAACAGAACCGAAGGTTACGAAGAATTCGAAAAGCAAGTGTTGGCAACCGATATTAACGGAATGGCTAAGATTGCTGGCGTTGACAAGAATTTGGTTCGCGAAGCAGCACTAGCCTATGCGAGAGCCGAAAGAGCCATGAGTTTCCACGGATTGGGTGTTACTGAGCATAGCCAAGGAACATTTGCCGTAATACAGATTGCTGATTTGGCAATGATTACGGGCAACATAGGCAGAAAAGGAGTGGGAGTAAATCCATTGCGAGGCCAAAACAATGTGCAAGGAATGGCCGACATGGGCGTACAACCGCATCAAGGTGCAGGATATTTAGATGTTACCAATCCTGATGTGAATGGTCTTTACAATAATTTCTACGGAAGAAAAGTACCTAGCCATATTGGATACAAAATCCCTGAAATGTTTGATGCTGCCATTGAAGGCAAGTTAAAAGCCCTTTGGATAATGGCTGAGGATGTAGTGCAAACTGACCCGAATACACATAAAGTGCGTAAGGCAATGGATAGCTTAGAACTTTTAGTAGTACAGGAGCTATTTATGAGCCCTACGGCTGAAATGGCCGATGTAATTCTTCCTGGAGCATCATTCCTTGAAAAAAGCGGAACATTTACCAATGGTGAGCGTCGTGTACAACGCGTAAACCAAGTAGTTGCGCCATTGCCGGGCACCAAGCCTGATGGCCAAATTGTGGTAGATGTAATGAACCGAATGGGCTATCCGCAGCCTGATTACGACCCCGCAGTTGTGTTAGATGAGATCTCTCAAATTGTTCCTTTCTTTAAAGGAATTAAATGGGCTGAACTTGGCAAAAACGGTAAGCAATGGCCGGTAAAAGAAGACGGCACTGATACCAAGATTCTTCATGGCGAAGAATTCAAGCGTGGCAAAGGCCGTTTTGTGTTCAATGAGTTTGCTGAAACCACTGAGATTGTTGACCATGGAAGAGAATTCCCGTTCATATTAACCACCAACCGCGAGCTAGAGCATTACAACTGCGGCACCATGACCCGCCGTACCAATAACGTGAAGATTCTTACTGAAGACACCGTAATGGTAAACCCTGCCGATGCAGCGTTGAAAGGCGTAAAAGACGGCGATAGCATTTGCTTAATTAGCCCACGTGGCAAAGTAGATTTAAAAGCTCGCTTAACCGACGAAGTGCGTCAAGGAGTGCTAAGCACCACCTTCCACTTCCCAGAAATTATGGTTAACGAACTCACCGGCGATGTGCACGACTCAGAAGCCAAATGTCCTGAGTACAAAGTGGTTGCCATAGATTTCCGTAAATCAAAGGGTTTGGTTGGAAGGAAAGTTGGTGAGATGGTTGAGGTTAATTGATCAAACAGTTAATCAATGATCTACTATCGAATTGATTACGATTGTTCTAAACATTTGATTTCCTTTAAAAAATCAGATTTCTCTGACAATCAAAGTTGTTTTGAACCTGGAATTTTTTTGAAAGTCGACCAGGTTGAAAATGATAATGAAACTGCTTTCGATTTTAAGACTGGTTATTTAAGTTCTAATTATGATTTTATTCCTTGTCCGCATTTAATGGGATATGTAGAATTTGAGCAATTGAAATTTGCTCCTTCGCATTCGACCAAGTGTCATTTGATTGCTACAATCTATGAACACGAGTTTTCAATTAAAAGAAATTTGGATATACGAGTGCCAATGTATTGGTTCTCAGATTATGATTTCGATTTTACTCCTCTTGAAAAAATCCTTTATAGACTAAATACCTTCCTCGCTAAGGAAGGTAAGTGCGATTCGGTGTCTTCAGACCTTAACACTACCTACAACGAAATTGAAATATTTAATAGGCTAGGATTAGAATCAACTTTCAGATCCTTTCTGAATAGACTTAAAATAGATGTATTTTATAATAATTTATACCGGGTAGGGAAAGATAATTTTTATTGGAAGGAAGTAGAAATCCAGTTAACCAAAACAGATAGCTACTTTTTAAAAATCTTTGAACGAATTTTAGCTTCATGGAAAAGATTTAACAAGATCATTTCCTTTTCTGATGAAATCCTAATTATTCAAATTGATTTTGATCCAAATGGAGCGAGCTGTTCGGGCAGACAGAGTTATTCAATAGATGAATTACGAGAATTTAGGTTAGAACTGTTCATGTACTGCTCCTTCGCTGTCAAAGGCTTTTTTATAGAAGAAGACTATTTAAATTCTAAATTAATGGGTAGTTGAGACCTGCCACTACTTCACTGAACAATGACTTCCAAGAAATCAAACCTAGCAGCGCATTATATCCAGAAGAGTAGTGGCAGGTCTAAGTGAGCACCGAGAAGCTTCTGATTAATCCAAATAGCAGTAGGTCATCAAACACCAAAGAGTTTCAGCCAATCTTAGCATCTAAACTTTAAAACTTAGATATTTGAGAAATGGCTAAAAACCTAGAGCAATTTGAATCTGGCAAATTCTATCATGTATACAACAGGGCGAATGGCTCTGAAAAACTCTTTTTTCAGGAAAAGAATTATACCTATTTCATAAGTCAGCTGCGCAAGTATCTATACAGAAAGGTAGAATTTCACGCTTATTGTCTAATTCCGAACCACTTTCATTTATTGATTAGGTGTAAAGAGATAAAAGATTACAACGAACTTTCTGATCAGTTTAAGAAGTTGTTTAGTGCTTATTCGAGGGCAATAAATAATCAAGAAAACAGAATGGGTTCGCTATTTATGAAACCATTTAAGCGCAAACTGATTGACACCGAATCCTATTATTCTGAAGTGATAAGATACATTCATCATAACCCAATTAAACATGGCTTAATGACCAATTTCTCTAGCTACAAGTGGAGTTCTTACCAATCGTTGCTTGCAGATGGTCCTACTTTTTTGAATCGGTCGTTTGTACTGGGATGGTATGGTAACCGAGATGAGTTTATCAAGTTTCACGAAATTGATGGAAAGGAACTGGACAAGTCTTTGGTTTTAGAATGAGAGCGGTTTAAGACCTGCCACTACTTCATTGAATAAAAATTTCCAAGAAATGAATTCTAGTAGTGCAATGATTACAGAGGAGTAGTGGCAGGTCTCGCTTAGTAAAATCAAAACTCACGAGACTGGTCTCAGCAGCAAAAACACCACAATTACTATATTTGGTAACATGGAAAACAAGGTAGAAGAACCACAGTTAGATTATGGCGGCCTATATACCTATGCCGACTACCTAAAATGGACTATTGATGAGCGATTTGAACTAATAAAAGGCAAGCTTTTTAAAATGAGCCCTGCGCCTAGGAGAACACACCAGACTTTGGTGGGGGATCTGTTTTCAAAGATGTACAATCATTTGGCAGGAAACCCTTGCCAAGTTTATATAGCCCCATTTGACGTTCGACTTCCAGTAAAATCTATGGAAAACGACAAGATTTACACGGTTGTTCAGCCAGATATCTGCGTAATTTGTGACAAGGAAAAACTGGATGATCTGGGCTGCATAGGTGCTCCTGATTTGGTGGTCGAAATCCTTTCTAAAGGGAATAGCAAAAAAGAGTTGCAGCATAAATATGAGGTCTATGAAGAATCTGGTGTAAAGGAATACTGGATTGTTCAACCCGACTTTGAAAACGTGCTAATATACACCTTAACAGATGGCAGCTATGTGCCTTCAAAACTATTTACTAGAGGCGATGTAATCTCTTCAAAGGTGATTAAAGGTTTCAGCCTTGATCTTGACGAGTATTTTGCTTTGATGGATGAGTAGTTAAAGTGCCCAAATTGAAAACTTTGGCCGCTTTTTAGTTAATGCCGACGCTAATTTCTAATACAATTACTTGTGCAAGATTCAGGCTCAGAACAGGGATAATAAACACTTTCGCAAGCCTTGAAATTTAAAATCAGGTTTTGGCCCGACAAATAGCCGGTTCCTTCAAAAATGGTTTCTAATTGCTCTTCTTTAAAAGTAATTTCATTGTCTTTTACTGTAGCTCTTATGTTGGCATTCCACCCAAAAAAATTGCTAATCACAATTTCGTTGTCATTTGGCCCGGCTTCTACCTTAATTTGAAACGTGGTATCGTTCTCAAAAACACAGGTTTGGCTAACTGAATAGTTTCCAATAAATGCATCTCTTGCAAATGTGCAAGTACCATCATCTTCAGTTGCATCTGCGTTATAGTTCTGTGCATTAGGGTTGGTGCACCCTTCTTTTTTGCAACTGCTAAAAGTGAGTATAATCATTGAAACCAATAGAACAAATAGGAAGCGAAAATTCATGTAATTGCGTGTTTGCTTCAAAAATAGCCTAGATATGGTCTTTTTTATACCATTCTTCAATCTTTGTTCTTGCCCACGGTGTTCTTCTTAAAAAATGGAGACTCGATTTAATACTGGGGTCAAATTTGAAACACCGCACATTAATTCTTTTGGCCATTTCATCCCATCCATAATTTTCAACCAAATAGGTTAAAATTTCATTAAGCTTTACACCGTGCAATGGGTCGTTTATCTTATTCATTTAAAATTATAATTATGCTCTGAAAATTGGCTTACTAGAAATATATATGGCTTAGCTATTTAACTAAAAATACTTTGCCCAAACTCGTATACTTGTACCAAACATAAAAAACTCATGAGAAAACTATTTATTTTACTTGTGGCTGCTGCGTTCATGGCATCGTGCGCCAAA
The DNA here is from genome assembly GCA_020437725.1 of Bacteroidota bacterium. Taxonomy (GTDB): domain Bacteria; phylum Bacteroidota; class Bacteroidia; order CAILMK01; family JACPUW01; genus JAGQWA01. Next base: position 15,439 of record JAGQWA010000007.1, read on the forward strand.
GACCCAAACAAAGAGGCTAACGAAAATCTTGAAGGTACTTGGAGTGTTAATTCAGTTACAATGGATGGCACCCAGGTTTTTGGACCAGACAATTTAATTAATGAAGCTACCATGGTATTTGCAATGACAGATGATGCCACTGGCACAGTTAAAACCACAATAACTGTATTTAAAGGCACCCCATTTGAATCTACCGATACAGAAAACTCTACTTATGAAATTACCGAAGAGGCCACTAAAATTAAACTTACCGATTCTGACGGTAAAGTAACTGATGGCACTATGACTCTTGAAGACACTAATTTAACGGTATCTTATACTGATGAAGATGGTGTTGCCGTAGTACAAAAAGCAACTAAACAATAACCCTATTTCTTATAATGATAATAAAAAAGGGGCTGCCTTCTTGGACAGCCCTTTTTTTATATTGTAATTTCAAGGAGTAATTATTCTCCTTGCACCAGTTTAATAATCCAAAGTATTAAGTAAATACCAAGTCCGGTACCTGCCAATAGCAATGCCACCACAAAAATGATGCGCAATATTTTGGCTTCAATTCCAATTTTTCCTTCTAACCATTCGCATACTCCTAAAATCATACAGCCTTCTTTTTTGCCAAATTTAGAAAAGTAGCAGTTATAAATAAAGACTGACCCTTTGCTAACTCTACATTTAATGATTCTACCTTTGCACCAACTAATTGAAAACTAACATGTTTAACCACTACGCAGCAACTATCCTATTCATTGTCTGCAGTTTATCAGCATCAGCTCAGGTAAAAGCACCAAAGCAGGTAACCCATAAATTCAAGGCTGAATTAAGGGCCAACTCACGCCATTTTGGCTTCAATATGGCCAAAGCAACTTTCAAAAGCCATGCAGCTAAAAAGTCGAGTTATTTATTAGATTCGGTAGAAACCTATACTTTTAATGGAAACGATTCTGACTTAACTGCCTTTAGAGAATTTGGTTACAATGCACAAGATCGAATAACCAACGATGCCAGTTATTATGTTAAAAACAATGGCAATAGAGAAGGCGATGAAAGAACCACCTATGAATACGGGCCAGGCTACTATGCCGAAATTACTCATTCATGGGATATTGTTGCTGAACAATGGGACAACAATCAAAAAACCGAATACAGAGCCAGCCTATCACGAACCGACACCGTAATTGCTGTTTTAGAATTTAATTGGAACCCTGGAACCAACCAATGGGATGGTTTTGAAGGGGGCGCTTTTCTTGACAAAAACGAAAATGGCGGCGAATACAATCTGAGAATTGCGTTGGAATACAACTTAACCACTCGAAAATGGGATGCAATATCTATAGACTCTACTTTTACAGATGCCAACGGAAATATTACCCATCAAAAACGCACTGAGTGGAACGAAACCACCATGAAATTCGAACTTGATTACGAGTTAAAATCAACTTATTCTCAACGAGGAAATAATAGAATTAGAGTTAGAGAAATTTGGGACGAAGGCACCAATGGTTTTGTTGTTATGGACTCATTTCTATTTAAATACGCGGCAGACACGGTTCTTGAATCAGGTGTTCTTTATGGCCCTGATACCAGTGGCGTATTCGATACACTTAGCTACTTAACTTCTATTATAAACACTACAAAAGACACTGTGGTTCAAACCTTTTTTGGAAGAGATAGCTCGGGTTTCAATTTTGATCCATTTAGAATTAGAATCTATGCCCTTAATGCCCAAAATGAAGTTATTGGGTTTGAAGAATTCGACCTTGACTTAGGCGAAGGCATCTCCAAAAGAGATGTTATTAAAAATGGCAACAACGAAACTATTATAGACTTTGAATGGGACTATGTAAATAAAGACTGGATTTTATCTGAAAAACAAGAGTACGAGTACAATTCAAAAGGATACTTAACACTCAATTCATTTTATTATTACGAAACAGGCAAAAACGCGTGGGTAGGAGCCGAAAAACGCACTTACGTTTTTGCTAGTAATAATGAAACTGTTTTAAACAGAACCAATTATAAATGGAGCGGAAATAACTGGGATCTTGACACCAAAATTGATTATTCTTACGACAGTGATAACGACCCAACTCTAATAGTTTATTCAACGCATGATGGCAGCAATTGGGTGGTTGATGAAAAAGACTATTTCTATTATGGTACACCAACCATTAGCGTTTCAAACCCAATTGAAGTATTGAGTGTTTATCCTAACCCAGCCATCGAAACTATTCAATTTAAAAGCATTGTAAATAACATTCAAATTATAGGTTTAAATGGCCGTGTGCTTCTTCAAAATCAACAAGAAAACTCGTTAGAAATAAGCAGTCTTGTGCCAGGCGTTTACCAAATAATTGGTGAGCAAAATGGTAAAATGGTAACTGCTCGTTTTATTAAGCAATAGATTTCTTTGCTGGTTATGTTCCTGCTCTAAATTTGCGTGCTTAAACACGCATAGATGCAGGAACATAACCTTCATGTTTACAACACGCTTACTCGAACCAAAGAGAAATTCGAGCCTTTCTCACCCCCTTTTGTTGGTATGTATGTGTGTGGCCCAACCGTTTATGGCGATCCACATTTAGGGCATGCTCGCCCTTACATTACTTTCGATGTAGTTTCTAGATACCTACGCCACCTTGGCTACAAAGTGCGCTACGTTAGAAATATTACTGATGTTGGCCACTTGGTTAATGATGCTGACGAAGGCGAAGACAAGATTGGCAAAAAAGCAAAGGCCGACCAGCTTGAGCCCATGGAAATTGTACAGATGTACACCAATAGTTTTCATGATGCCATGCGCGCTTTAGGCAATATTCCACCAAGTATTGAACCTTCTGCTGCCGGGCATATTCCTGAGCAGATAAAAATGGTACAAGAAATTCTTGATGCTGGTCTAGCCTACGAAAGCAATGGCTCAGTTTATTTCGACGTAGAGAAATACGCCAAAACCAACGATTACGGTAAACTTTCTGGCAAAGTGCTAGAAGATTTAATTTCTAGTCAAGAGCGAGAAGGCGTTCGCAATCTCGACGGCCAAAGCGAAAAGCGCAGTTCTCTTGATTTTGCCATTTGGAAGAAAGCCAACCCAGAACATATTATGCGTTGGGAATCGCCATGGAGCGATGGTTTTCCTGGCTGGCACTTAGAATGTTCGGTAATGAGTCGCAAATACCTCAATTTTCCTTTTGACATTCATGGTGGTGGAATGGATCTTCAGTTTCCACACCACGAATGCGAAATAGCACAAGGAAAAGCCGCCACTGGAATAGACCCTGTTAAATACTGGATGCACAATAACATGATTACCCTCGATGGTAAGAAAATGGGGAAGTCATACGGCAACGGCATTAACCTTGACCAGTTTTTTACTGGCGACCATCCATTGCTGAAACAGGCTTATTCTCCAATGACAGTTCGTTTCTACATTCTAATGGCGCATTATAGAAGCACGTTAGATTTTAGTAACGAAGCCTTACAATCTGCTCAAAAGGCCATGCAACGCTTGTTCAATGCCATTTCCAGTTTGAATGATGTTAAGCCTTCAGGTTCTTCAACTTTTAATGTGCAAGAATGGGTAAATGAATGTTACGCCGTGCTTGACGACGATTTTAACACCGCTCAATTATTGGCTCTTCTTTTTGAATCGGTTAAAGTCATCAATCAGCTAAAAGATGGACAAACCAAGTTAACCGAAGCTGATTTAGACTTATTCAAGGAGAAAGTAAACCTTTTTGTGTTTGACATTCTCGGCTTGAAAGACGAAGAAGCCCAAAGCGGTAATCAAGAGGAAGTTGATGGTTTAATAAAAATGCTATTAAAACTGCGTCAAGACGCCAAACTCTCAAAAGACTACGCTACTTCTGATGCTATTAGAGACGAAATTCAAGCTCTTGGCTTTAAAATTCTTGATGGGAAGGATGGAAGTAGTTGGGAGAGACAGTCTTGAGTCGTGAGTCGTGAGTTGTTAGTGCTTAGTGCTTAGTGCAATTTTCAATGATAAATGTTCAATGTTGAATGGGAGTGGCTGTCGCGGGCTCAAGCTTTGCTGTTATTTGGTGCATTGCGCAAATTCTTAAATGAAAGGTCAATTTCTATTGACTATTCCCTAATTACTAGTGACTGGTTCTACTCAAGACTCAACACTAAGTACTAAAGACTAACCACTACTTAAAGATTTCAGCTCGGCCGTAGTCTTTGCAAATGGGGCAGGCAAGCGGATCGTGGCCGCGAGCGGGACAGTATTTTCTGCCGAAATAGATGATTTGCAAGTGCAGCTTGTTCCAAAGCTCTTTTGGGTAAAGTCGCTTTAAGTCTGCTTCGGTTTTTTCAACGTTTTTGCCGGTGCTCAATTTCCAACGGTAAGCCAAACGATGAATATGCGTATCAACTGGAAAAGCCGGCTCGCCAAAAGCTTGGCTCATTACTACTGATGCCGTTTTATGTCCAACACCAGGTAATTCTTCCAGCAACTCCATACTAGCTGGCACTTCGCCGTTGTACTTGTCAATTAGAATTTTAGATAGTTCAGAAATGGCCTTTGATTTTCTAGGAGACAGACCACAGGGTTTTATGATTTCGCGAATGTCTTCAATCGGTACTTTGCTCATATCTGCTGGGTTATTGGCCAACTCGAAAAGTGCTGGCGTAACTTGATTTACCCTTTCGTCAGTGCATTGTGCTGAAAGCAGCACGGCTACCAACAGAGTGTAAGCATCATTATGGTCTAGCGGTACAGGAACTTCAGGAAAATAGTATTCTAACCTATCTGATATTTCTAGTGCTCTTAGCTTTTGCGACATGCCTCAAAAGTAGATTCGCTATGTGGTTTAGCATTTGTTAAATGAAACCTTTGTAATCTTTTACGAGTTTTGAAAACCGAAAACCTTTAATCATGGACAGACTTGTATTTTTTATAGCCGTTGCCGCCATTGCATTGCATGCTGGTATATCAGAGATTAAGCATAAACGCAACAAAGGCAAAGAGCAAACAGAACAAACCACTGGCATAGAAACGGTTTCAACCGATAAAAAAGAAGAGCTAAACACTTCTAAAAATAACTATGACAACAGCGGCGAAACGGCTGCCAAACCTATAAAACAAGTTCCTTCTAAAATTACATGGATGACGCTTGAGGAAGCACAAGAAGCCATGAAAAAAGAGCCTAAAAAACTCTATGTTGACGTTTATACCGATTGGTGTGGATGGTGCAAGGTGCAAGACCGAAAAACCTTTGTAAATCCAGAAATAATCTCTTTAATGGACGAGCATTTTTATGCCGTGAAATTCGATGCTGAAGGCAGAGATTCTGTAATGTTTGATGGCAAAAACTTTGGTTATATGCCACGAATGGGCAGAAATGGACTGAACGGCTGGGCACATAGATATGCCAGAAATAACGGTAGTTTGGGCTATCCTACATCATTATTTTTTAACGAAAACCTTGAAAGAGTGCAAGTGCTTGCCACTTACCTAGACCCTCAACAAATGGAAAAAGTGCTTACCTATATTGGCAAAGATTACGGAAGCAAAGGCGTAACCTGGGAACAGTTTGTCGCTTCTTTTCAAAGCAATATTCCGGCTGAATAATGGGTAGTTATTTGGGAACGGGAAAATCTAAAAATAGCAGAAGACCTAAGCAAAGTCTTGGCCGAAGCAAAGATGCCAAAGACAGCAAGCACCCCACCCAAAGCAACCATATAGAAATTACTGAAGAAGACAAAAAAGCTTATAGCGAGTACATTAAAACTCAATATCGCAAAAGCCCAATTGCCAAAGTTTTTACTGTAGTTAAAGTGGTGATTATGCTTGCCATTGTGCTACTGCTTATAAAAAGCATTTTCTTTTAACCACTTGCGCTGGCATTTGAATTACTAAATAAACAATTAAACTTATTGCATTTGAGCCAACTTTGTGAACTCTTAAATCAAAAAGCAGCAGAATTCAATAACCCTAGTTTTATTGAAAACGACCCCATTTGCATACCGCATCATTTTTCTAAAAAGGCCGACATTGAAATAGCCGGTTTTTTTGCCGCCACTTTTGCTTGGGGGCAAAGAATTACCATCATTAACAAGGCCAGAGAACTCATGGAGTTGATGGACATGGCGCCGCACGAATTTGTGGTTCACCACACTCCTTCTGATCTTGAAAAACTAATTGGATTTAAGCATAGAACCTTTAATTCCGAAGACCTCAATCATTTTCTAAGCTTTTTGAAGCAGCATTACCAAAAACACAATTCATTAGAATCAGCCTTTTTAAATGGCTCTACACCAAACGAAAGGCTCACCCAATTTCACAACTACTTTTTTGCCGAATGCGAACCCAAATTCAAAACCAGAAAACATGTGGCAACTCCAGCAAGAAATTCAACCTGCAAAAGGCTAAACATGTATTTGCGGTGGATGGTACGCCAAGATGACCAAGGTGTTGATTTTGGCATTTGGAATGGCATAAAACCTAGCGAATTACTTTGCCCTTATGATGTGCATGTTGACCGCATGGCCAGAAAATATGGCTTGGTAACCAGAAAGCAAATTGACTGGCAAACGGTTATTGAACTCACCAATAATTTGAAGAAATTTGACCCCGAAGACCCTGTTAAATATGATTTTGCTCTGTTTGGAATGGGTGTTATAGAAAATGCTAAATGAGCCAAAACGAATTAATTCCGCTTACAGCTAAACTCATTAAAACCGATTTTAGGCTAACTGAAGATGATAGCTTTCCAACTTCAGTTGTTAGTCGGGGCGAGCTTTTACAAGCACTTGCCGAGCGGATTGCGTATTTGCTAGACCACGATTTTGAATTCCTTATGCAAGCGCTTTACAGAATTGACGTAAACGAAAACAAAGTGAAAATGGCTTTGCAAGGTGAAAGCGACAATCCTGCACAAATACTGGCTGAACTGATAATTGAGCGCGAAATGCAAAAGGCCGAAACCAGAAGAAAGTACGCCAATGGATTATTCTCAAATCTATAGCTGAAACCTTTGCTGTGTTTTGTTGTTTTAAAAAACATGAAACACCTGTTCTTGATCATTTGCATTGCCACAGTATTCGTTGCCTGTAAGCCGTCCATACTTCAACAATCTGAAACCAAAACAGGCATTAAGCAAAAGGTAATTAAAACCAATGCCGAGTGGAAAAACGAGCTAAGCGAAGATGCCTATAAAGTGCTTAGAGAAAAGGATACTGAATTGGCTTTTACCGGTGAATACTGGGACCTGAAAAAGATTGGAAACTATGTATGTGCAGGCTGCAATAATTTGCTTTTTACTAGTAAAACCAAATTTGAATCGGGCAGCGGATGGCCTAGTTATTTTACCTATGCTACTGACACGAGCATAACCACCGAAACTGACACCACATTTGGCATAAAGAGAGTTGAAGTGCTATGCGCTAAATGCGACGGACATCTTGGCCATGTTTTTAACGATGGGCCACAGCCAACAGGTAAACGTTATTGCATTAATTCAGTCGCTTTGAAATTCGTTCCGAATCAAAATCGATAGGTTTCAGAACAACTGCTAACCATTTCAGAACAAGAATTTTAAGAAATGTATGGCTTGCGGTTAGTTCGAACCATTAACGCTATAGACTTGACTTTAACCCCATCCTCAGACTAGGCTATAGTTATTGGACAAACCCGCTTTTCATCCTGAAGCGGGTTTTTAATTTTAAGCCATTAGAAGTCAGATTTTGGGGCGTTTGCGGGGTCTTTTGGTTTGCATAAATTCTCTTTCGAAATATCGAAAAACTTCACCACCAAATTTTCAGAAGCCATAAAACTGCCAAAGGCCGTTGGGCCAATTCCCTTGCCGTTGGTTGAAAGCTGCCGTTTTGTACCATCCTTATACTTGAGCACAAACTCGTAGCAGGTTGATGTCATTTTTAAATTAGGCTGGTGAACTGCATTATTCAGCGCATTTACAAAGCCAGCATGTTGGTCTTTGGCCAAATTATATTTTTCAATGGTATTGCCCATTAAAGGGTCGCGAAGAACAAGTTGCACGGTTGTAAGTCCGTCAATGGCTACATTCAGGTTCTTATCAGCAAAAGCCATTAAACCCAAAAGCAAAAAGAAAAGCCATTTTTTAGACCCTAACATTCAGTAAAGTTAGTATTCTAGACTAAACTTATTGGGAGGTGAAATGTTGGTTAACCCTTTGTAAACGCTATCCTTTATCATTGCTATCTGGTACCATACGTATAATTCGTTCGGCTAGTCTAGAGAAAGGCAGGCTCTGCATATAAATGGTGCCGGTGCCTGATAATGTGGCAAGAAACAAACCTTCGCCACCAAAAAACATACTCTTTAAGCTACCTGCTCTTTGAATATCATAATCAATTCCGGGCGAAAAGGCAACAATACAGCCTGTGTCAACCTTTACGGTTTCGTTGTTCAATTCTCGTTTAATGATGGTTCCCCCAGCATGTAAAAAGGCTTTTCCATCGCCTTTAATGCTTTGCAGAATAAAGCCTTCGCCACCAAAAAACCCAGCACCAAGTCGTTTCTGAAATTTCATAGAAATTGAAGTGCCTATAGCAGCGCATAAAAATGCATCTCGCTGACAAATAATTTCACCCCCCATTTCAGCCAAATCTAATGGCACAATTTTACCAGGATAAGGAGCTGAAAAAGCCACTTTGGCTTTACCCGAAGCGTTTTGGTTGGTAAAATGTGTCATAAACAAACTCTCGCCACTAAATACTCTAGAGCTAACCGCCTTTAGCTTGCCAAAAAAACCCGAACTGGCCTCTGAACCATCGCCCATTTTGGCTTCGAACAGAATACCGTTGTCCATCCAATTCATGGCTCCTGCTTCTGCAATTACGGTTTCTTGTGGGTCGAGTTCTATTTCAACAACTTGCATATCGTCGCCAAATATTTCATAATCTACTTCATGACTTTTCATATTACCTGGTTTTTGTTAGTTGGAAATATACAATGTGTTTACATCAGAAATTGGCCTACTCATTCTTAGCCTTCACCTTTTCAGCGTTGTTTTTTAGAATCTCCTGCATAAGTTCATCGGCGGTTTTGTTGGCGGTTTCAATTACCTGCTTGGCCATTGGTGCTCGTTCATGATTTGGGTGTTTCTCAACAAAAGCACTCAGTAGTGCTACCGCCTTATTAATATCGCCATAATGCTGATGAATAATCATAGCCACCTGAAATTCTGCTTCGCCAGCATATTCAGACTCAGGAAATTTATCTGCCAGGTTTTTATAAAGGCCAAAAGCTTCGTCTACATTCTTTAAATCATAATGCTGCACAACTGCTTCTTTTAAAAGGTATTTGGCTTCGCTCTCAGTGTTTTTGTGGTACTTTGAAAGGTTTTGAAAGCCCTTTGCAATCTGTTTAGATGTGTTTGTTTTTTCAACTGAATCTGTTTGAGCATCAAGCAAGTTTTGCAGAGAATCTACCTTGGCCATTTCGTTGTTAATGGCTTTTGTGGTTTCAGCAGATTGCTGTGGTTCAGCAACCACGGATTGCTGCGATGATTGATCGTTTTCGTTATTAGAAGAACAAGCCGTCAACAAAAAAAGTAAGCTAAAAATAAAGACCGCGTTTCTCATACCTTAGTGCGTTTTGGTCATAGAAGTTGGAATGGTTATTACAAAATCGGCCAAGGTTCTTTCTTCTTTTTTATAGCTCGTAACATCATCTTGCTCTACACAACTTATGGTTAGAATTTTAATTTCGGGATCTTGTTTTTTAAGGTACCAAGAAATGCCTTCGTAATTGTTTGAATGGTAGGCGCCATTATAATGTAAAAACACTCCTTTCTTAACTCTGTTTTGTTGAATAAAATGAGCCATGGTAGCATCTTTAATGGCCTGAGCACTCATAAAGTTTTGGCTGGCGCCATGTGCACTCATTCCCATATGTAAAAGGGCATTGTAGTTTGGCAATGTGCTATCTACTTCAACCGGTAGTGGGGCTATGTAGCTTTTGGCCATATCGCTAAGGTCGTTTAAGGCATCAAGACCGTCTTTGGCCACTACACCAGCGTAGCGTCTGGGAATATTACTGGCCACAAATACCAATTCGTTGTCTTTGGCAAACTCTACTAAAGGCTTATAATCGGTTTTATAGTTGGGCCAAATACGCGCTTCGGTTTCAAACTTGCTGGTGGTTATGGTTCCGCTCAAATATTCGTCAAGAATTAATTGATTGTCAGACTCAAACATTTCAGCGCCCAAAACCAGCTTTTTCTTTTTCTCCTTGTGCAGGGCTTTGGTAAGTTCAATCTGTAACCAATGTGCAATGGGATTGTTATGAAACTCGCCAAAAAGCACTACGTCAGCTTTGGCTGCAGCCTTCACCATTTCGTCGAAATCGCGGCTTTCACCTTGGCCGGTAAACATTTTATACGCCGGTAAATCAGCTGCCATGAAAAAGGGCACTAGGGCTATTAGAAGTAAGGATTTACGCATTAGAAGTAGAATTTGAACCAAAGGTAGAGCACCATTTTTTTTATTGCCAAGGGTTACCATTTAATATCAGATTCATAAAGCAGTAACTAAAATTTAATTGAGATGAAAAACTTGAACAAAACACTTATCGCTCTGGCAATAGCCCTTTCATTATTTGCTTGTAAAACCCAAGTAGAAACCGTAACCAAAACTGCCACAGTAACGCTTACTCCAGAAATTGTTGAGCAGTTGCAACATTTAATTGATAAAGAAAGGAATGGTGAACTGGTATTTTATCATGATAAAGACCTGAACGAATCATACGAGTACTTTAACGAGTCATATGTTACGAAAGAAGTGCTTCAAATTCCTGACCCTGCGTTTCCAGGGGAGTATAAGGATACCGTTTTGTTATTTGCATTTACTGCCGGACAGATTACTTCAGTTTCAATAGAGGGTGAATATGACGGTGACCAACTTGTGAATATCAATAAACTTAATACCCATTACGATTTAATTGTTGAAGGTGTTAATCTGGGAAACTTTCCTTGTTTTAGCGTTATAGGTGATGATTTCAATTCTAATGAATTGATTCAATTAATCAATAACTAGATTCTTCTCAGCTCATCCTTATAATTTCTGGATATTGGAATTTCTGTGCCGCGAACAATAAGATGCACGGCCGTTTTTCCATCTATAAACTGTGTATTAACCAAATAAGAGCGGTGAACACGTAGAAAGGTTTCTGGCAGTTCTTCCATTATTTCATGTAGCAATTTGCGCTGAACCACCATGCTACGCGTGGTATGCATTTCAATATAAGCTCCGTCAGACTTTATAAAAGTGATATCGTTTGGGCTTATTTGCTCAACCCCGTTTACGCCGCGAATGGTAAGCATAGAAGGCATTTTATTGGCCACAATTTCAAGTGCGGCAGCAACATCGTTGGCTTTAAACGGCTTGCTTATATAAGAAGATGGCCCTAAACGAGCCGCTTCTTTTAAAGTTCTAACATCTTGGTTGGCGGTAATAAAAATAAAAGGCTTTTGGTTCTCCTTAAGCTCATGAGCAATGTCTAGCCCGGTAAGTTCTTTAGCCAGAAAAATATCAACCAATGCGGTGTCAAATTCCCAGTCGGTTTTGGTAAGAAAGTCTTCGCCGCTATGAAAAACATCAACCACTTCAAAGCCCAATTGCTCTACCAATTGCTTTAAATGCTGCGCTACAAAAAACTCGTCTTCAATAATTACTACTCGTGGCTCAACCATAGAAGCTAAATTTATACTTGCCAATTTCGGGATCAAATAGCTGATCTTCGCCTTCTACCCTTTTTATTAATTGCGTAATTAGGCCGTGCCCGGTGCCTAAGTTGTTGCCTTTTTGCTCGTGTTTAGAATTATCATAGTACGCATACTCAAAATGCCCATTTACAGCCTTCACATCAATATAGGCCTTTTTTTGTGGTGCTTTGCAATGCTCAAGCGTATTGCTCAACATCTCGTTTAATATCAAACCGAAATAAACAATTCGCTCGCTTTTAATAGGAATTGAAGCCACATGGCTTTCCACTTTCATGCCGTTTGTAGAAATATCAGTGTAGATTGAAATTATGTCTTCAAAATAGCTTTTTAAATTCACTTCAGGGTTATGAATATCAGCATACAAATGCTTGTGCAATGCGCTAATGGTGTGAATTTTTGACGACATTTTTCTGAGCAAATCAGCGCCAGGTTTAGACTGGTCTATGCTCGCAAATTCGAGCATAGAAATAATCATTTGCAGGTTGTTTTTTATTCGATGATTGCTTTCTACCATTAGCATATGGTAGTTTTCGTTGGCAATTTCTAACCTAGTGTACATGGCATTTTTTTGTTGCCGCAGCCTATATTCTCTAAGCAAAAGCAACAACACAATAATTATGAGAACCACCAAAATGGCAATTAAGGTATAGAGCGTTTTATTGGTGGCTTGCTCTTTTGCCAAATCGGCTTCTTTTCTGGCGGTTTCTTGCTCTGCCAGTTCTGCATTGGCTCGTAATTTTTCTGTTTCTTGAAGCACTTTATAGGCCGCCAGTTTTTCAGAATGGCGCGCCCTTTCAAACTCAATATGTGCCAACCCTGCTTGCAAATGGTACTTGTACATTTTTATAGAGTCGCCACGCATTTCGCTTATTACAGATAGCTTGTTAAAACCATCAATTTCTACTTCGTACCAATCATTTTTATTTAATAGTGGAAGTAAAATGCGTTTAAATGAATCGGTTTTTTCCCTCGACCTATGAAAATGCGACACCATCATTAAGTGTTTAATGGTATTGGCATAAGCACGCCATTCGCCAAGATTTTCAAAAATTTTAGCTGCTTTTAGCAGGCACTCGTAACCAAAATCAATATGGCTCAAGTTACATTCTAAATAGCCCAACTCATTTAATAATTCGGCTTCTTGCAGCAAAAGCTTGTTGGCACGCGCCATTTCTAACCCTCTATCTAGGTATTTTCTAACCGTGTCATGTCTAAATTCATCCTGAGGAACACCCCACTCATGAAATATGGCAGCAATTCTACCCAGCTTTCTAACCTGCACTTTGGGGTATTTCTCAGCCGATGGCATTTTTCGCAGCACTTCAATTCCATCTGGAAAAGATTGTGTTTTTCTAAACAACTCAGCTTTGGTAACCAAGGCGTTTAAATATTCTCTTTCTAGATTATTTTGTTCGGCAAAGTCAATGGCTTCATCAAGCACGGTGGCTCCTTCGCCATATAAGTCGGCATTTATATAATCTGTTGCCGTTTGGTAAAGTTTATTAAACTGGGCAGAATCTTTAACAGATTGTGCCACTGCCGACATAACCAGCCACTGCAACCCCAACCCAATTAACGCAATCCGTATTTTCATTCTTAAGATTCTCTGCCTGCCAAGTTCTAAAAAAGAAGGGTATTCGTAATTCTCATTAGAACACCCTTCAAATTATTCCCCCCTATAAAAACCCTAGCCTAGTTAGCCAAATAATAAATTGAACACAGCAAACATATAGGCGTTATAACCACCACAAGTTGCAGTTTATAACAGAAACTTGCAGTTCATAACAAAAAGCAGTTTAGTTCAATAATTATTAGAGAAAATGACCAAAAAAGCATTCTACCTAGGCACTTGCTCTACTTGCAGCAGAATTATGAAAGACCTAAACCTTGATGGTTTTGAAATGCGCGAAATAAAAAGCCAAGCCATATCTGAAGCCGAAGTAGAAGAAATGAAAGCGCTTGCTGGCTCTTTCGAAGAGCTATTTTCGAGACGCTCTATGAAATACCGCGCATGGGGTTTGCACGAAAAAGAACTGGGCGAACAAGATTATAAGGCGCTTATTATGAGAGAATACACTTTTCTAAAACGCCCTGTTTTTATAGTGGAAAATCAAATTTTTGTGGGTAACACCAAAAAGGTGGTTGAAGAAGCGACGGCGGTTATTAATGGTGGTTTAACTGATTAACCCTACCCTACTAAACTGGCGACAGTTAGTTTCTAAAAACATCAAGATACTCTCCAAAAACGAACAACTTGTTTTTGCTGTGGCCGGTTACTTCTTGCAAAATTCCGTATTCAACAAACAAGTTCACTAATCTTGAAGCGGCTAATGTCTAAGGTAAAATGTCCAATTACATGCACGAAAATGAATAATCTGCAAACAAGTCATATCGTATTTGCAGTTAATTGAATTTCCTGCAAACAAACGAGCTAATACTTACACATTAATTGATATAGAGCGGCATATTATATGGGATAATTAAAATTGCTA
>JAGQWA010000080.1 GCA_020437725.1 Bacteroidota bacterium
AACTCCAGAGCGGCTTTCGCCAATAAATTTAACCCTAGCATTAGCACCTGCTCCATTAATTTCTTCAAGAACAACACGCTCGTTATAGGTTCCATTCTTAACTGTGAAGGTTACGTTGCCATTAATGCCACATTGAAGAGAATTAATAGCGGCTCTAAAAGATTTGAAATCTCCATTTCCTGATTTGTCGATGGTATAATTACCAGACGCGCCAGGGCACATGGTTCTACATTTTTGTTGAATGGTTAAAGTATCTGGATCTGCTTTAAAAACAGTATCTAATGTTGCACAAAGCTGGTATTGTTTGTTGCTAGATACATTCCATGGGGTATTAAAGGTGTATTGTATGGTGTCGTTGGTTGCCAACGATGCAATTATTACCGTGTCAGTAACAGGTGTTCCATTATCTACAAAGTAGCTTACAACCACAGTATCGTTACTCAAATCTTGTTTACCTGCATTTTTTAAAGTGATTTTTACGGGATTGTTTCCTAAAACCGGCACGATTGGTTCGTCAAGTGAGATTAGGTCAACATCCCAAGGGCTCACGTAAAATTCGTCTGCACCAATATCTACTTTCTTATCAGGAGAAAGGGGGCGGCTTTGGCCATCAATATCTGTTAATACTCCAAGATTACTTGCGCCTTTGTTGTTTAGCTGATCGCCTGTAACGTGTAAATCTTGTTCTGATGTAAAGCCTGGATCACCTTCAATAGAATTGCTGTTTTGGTTAGCTTTTACGGCCTTCCAAGTAGCCAAATCGGCGAAAATGAGCCCATCATGATTAAACTTGGCTGGTGCTTCGCTGTAGTAACAATTATTGTTTACTGCTGTAATATTTATGGTTCCATAATAAAGCGAAAAAGCCATAGAGCCATTTTCGGCCTTTAGTGCATTGTTCTTTACATTACAGTTGTTAGAATAGGCCACGCATAGTGGGGTATAATAATAGTTGTTATAGGTACCGGTTATCCAAACGCTATTATGGTAGAAGTTTGTGTTGTAGTTTAAATAACTAAAAATTCCCGATTGATAAGTGGGGTCTATAAAGTCAGAAACCATGTTGTTTGAAACCAACGAGAAGCCATTTCTATCATAGTAGTTTTCTAGATAAATGTACATTCCAAACCTACCAGCTCGTTTTATTATATTGCTTTCAATGGTATCTCTATTGCAGTAGTACACGTTCATGGCATAGTTGCTTTGAAAACGTGAGTCGAGCAATTGGTTTTTTCTAAACACAGATCTACCCACATAAGCCACATGAATTGCCGAATAATACTGGCTTCTTAAAATGTTGTTTTCAATTCGGTTATTATCTAAAGTATTTGTGGTACTAAGGCCGTTCATTCTAATGCCGTAGCCACCGCCAAGAATTGAGCAGTTTTTAACCGATATATTGTTACTGCCGTTGCCAGCAATAACAGTTGTACCGCCAGAATAAGTGTTGGCTACCAAAATACCAATTATGCTCGAAACGGCTCTGGTATTAGAATCCAATTCAATATAGCAGTTTTCAATGTTCACATATTTACACTCGTCTCTAAGCCAAAAGCCACAAGCTGCGCTATTGCCTTTGTTTTCGATGGTAAAATTCTTGAACGTGATGTAATCGGTTCCTTTAAGTTCAATATTGGCTGGGGTAGAGCCAGAACCATTGTACCTTAAAATTACTTTGTCTTTGTCGTTGCCTTCAAAAGTGATGGTGTTGGTGCTCGATGCACCAATTACTTCATTAATGCTAATTTTCTCGGCATAAGTTCCATCTTTAACAATGAATTTTATTGGGCCAGAAATGCCACAATCAAGTGCACTAACTGCAGCTGATAAAGTGGTGAAATCTCCATTTCCAGACGGATCTACGGTGTAAGTTCCGCTTTGGCCTAAACATTTATAGTTGCAAAAAGTATCGCCAACAAGAGAGTCGGGGTCGCCATTAACAACTGGGTTTAATGCAACACAGGCTTGGTATGTGCCTGATTGGGTAACATTCCATGGTTTGGTAAACGTGAAAGTGTCTGTTGCACCAATGGCAAAATTGTTAAATATGGCAGTATCTTTTACCCAAGAACCTGTTCCAACCTTGTAATGAATATAAATAGTATCGCTAAAGGCAGCACTGCCGTTATTTTTTAGAACGGCACTTACCAAATTGTTGCCTGATTTGGCAATTATTGGGTCGTAAATATTTATTACATCAATATCGTATGGAGAAACATAATATTCATAAGCGCCAATGTCTGGAATTAAATCTGGATTTTTTGGGCGCGAATTGCCGGCCAAATCGGTTGAAGCCACACCTAGTTTAGCACAATTGTTTAAGCCCGGATTTACTGGCACAAGATTTCTGTTGCCACTATAACCGGGGTCTTCTTGTTTACAATTCTGGTTTTGGGTTGAATTGGCACTCTGCAAAGTTGAAAGGTTGTTATAATCTGTTCCTTGCCAGTAAATGAAGCCACCATTTCCACCGTGGTAATTGTTATAATCAATAACCGTATTGCCAAAAGAGCCAGGCCCCATAAAAAGGGCATAAGAACTACCTTTAGATTTAATAGAATTGTTTAGCATTCTATGATTTAAAGGCGCACTTAAATAAACTGCAGGGAATGAGTTTGAACTTACAGATCCATCAACCAAAATGGTGTTGTGGTACATGCTCAATTTATATGATGCATTGCTGTAAATACCTACGTTGTAACTACCATCATTAAAATCGCTAATCTCGTTGTTTGCAATAATGGTAGAATCTGAACGGTTATAATAATTCTGCAGGTAAGCATAAATACCATATCTGCCTGGTCTAATAAAGTTGTTAGAAATTTCGCCGCCTGAACATGCACTTAGATAAACATTGTACCCATAGAACAATAGCGGATTGTCAAGCTCACAGTTTAGTATCTCTACATCTTCAACATTTTCGGCATAAACGTTCATATACCTTTGGTTTTCGAATGTGCAATTTGAAATAATTAGGTCTTCGCTAAGCACAGAAGTGCTGGCGCCGCGCATATTAATACCGTAGTAACCACCATCAATAATGCAGTTTCTTACGGTAACATTGTCGCCATTGTCGCCGCTTGTGCTATATGTAACACCACTTACCGTTAAAGGAATACAATCTACTTGTGCTGTAGAAGAACCGGTTTGTAAAATGCAATTTGAAATTACCGTATTTGAAGCCCCAGCCGTAATGTGAATGCCATAACCATACAAATTGTCGTTGGCTTTAATGGTCATGTTAGAAAAGCGGAAAAAATTGGCAGCTTTTACAGTAACTACAGCTTCGTATTGTGCTGTGTTATAACTTAAAATAGTTCTAGAAGAATCGGTTCCTTTAAAGGTAACCGTATTTGTGCTAGATGAACCCGAAACATAGTTTAAGGTTATTTTCTCGCTGTAGGTTCCATTAGAAACATTAAAAACAACAGCACCATTTACACCATTTGCGTTAAGATTGTTAACTGCAGCGGTAAAAGATGCAAAGTTTCGTGAGCCCGATCCAGAAGGGTTAATGGTGTATGAACCCGACATTTGGGCAAAGCCAAAGGAAGGAAGCAATATGACCAAAGCCAAAATTGCTTTTTTGTATAAACGGTTCATTTGTGAATTGTATTTGGTTGGATGTTTTGTAGTGCTTTTTGACATAAGGGAGTTAATCTTAAGCGTACTAATTCTTACTTCAAATTTACGAACAGATAACTAGCAGAAAATGACTTCTGTTCATGGATAATTCTTAAGCTTTCAAAATTTGATAAAGACATGTGAATTATACGTATTGAATGTGGTAAATGTTAGGAGCGGTGTGGTACAATAAGGCGGCTATTTACTTTTGCCAAACCAATGAAATACGCTGTACTCGATCTAGAAGCTTCTGGAGGCAACCATCGCACTACCAGAATTACTGATATTGCCATTTATATTTACGATGGAGAACAGGTTATTGACCATTACCAAACGCTAGTAAATCCTGGAAAAAAAATTGATGTTTACGTAAGCAAGCTTACCGGTATTACCGATAAAATGGTAGCAAAGGCTCCTTATTTTGAACAAATAGCGGGCAAGGTTCAAGAATTGATTAAAGGGTGTTTAATTGTGGCACATAATGTTTCGTTCGACTATAAACTACTTATTGCCGAGTTTAGACGACTTGACATTAACTGGCGTAGCGACAGGCTTTGCACCTTGGAATTATCAAGAGCATTGTTACCTGAACTAGAATCGCATAATTTGCTAAAAGTGGCGCATTTTTTAGGAATTGAAAACCAATCGCACCACAGGGCCGATGGAGATGCAAAAGCCACCGTTGAAATTCTTGATAAGTTTTTGCACGACTACAAGGCCGATAAATTGGTAGATGAGCACATTTTGCCATTCAATGATTATGAAATTGAAATGGGAAACTCTCATCTTGATGATGCTGAAATTGATTCTTTACCAGAAGAACCAGGCGTTTACATTTTTAAAAATGAGAAAAATAAAATTATTTATATAGGCCGAGACGAAAGCATAAGAAAAGGTGTGGTAAATACCCTTAGAAACAAAGGGCGAAAACGCATTTCAAAACATCTTGACCAGGTATATCATTTAGAGTATGAAAAGGCCGGAAATGAATTGACAGCAGAACTTATGTACTATGAGTTGGTATTTAAATTCAAGCCCCAGTTTAATGAAAACTTGGTGCAGCTTTACTATAGATTTAAGCTCGCTATTGCCGAGGTTGAAGGTTTTCAGTACTTGGGTATTTTCAAGGCAGATTATGCAGTTACGCGCACATTGGCCTACCATAAAGACTTTAAAACCGCCGAAAGAACGCTGCAAAAATTGGCCGCTAAATACCATCTAAAAAAATCGCAACAACACCATTCCATCAAAATAAAAAAACGGCATGCACCCAATTATAAAACAGCTGAAGGTTTGGCAAAAGCCAATAGAAACCTTGATGTTTTATGGGAAAATGAATCTAGTGATCAAACATCATTTTTTGTGCTTGGCTTGGGGTCTAAAACTGGAATGTCAACTATTTGTTTTGTTAATGAAGATGAGCTTGTTGGTTGGGGAGAAGCAAGTTTAGATGGTGCAGAGATTTCATTCGCTGAACTCAAAAAATACATAAAGCAAAAGAACATTGTTGACGGTGTTCATATTGTAAAACGCCTACTTAATTATAGAGACTACCAAGTTATTTATGAGGGAGAATAGTTATGATATTGTTGTAATTGGAGCTGGTCCTGCAGGCCTATCAGTAGGTATTGAAGCTTCAAAAAACAACCTGTCGTGCCTTATTGTTGATAGGGGTTCGGTAGTGAATACCATTAGACGTTACCCCACCTATGCCGTGTTTTTTAGCACGGCTGAATTGCTAGAGTTAGATAGAATTCCATTTCCGGCCATTAACAAACAGCCAACTCGCCACGAAGCGTTGAAATACTACAACAAAGTGGCTGATTATTTTAACCTGAATTTTAGCCTTTACACCAACGTTGAAGGCATAGCCCGAAATGAATTCGGTTTTACATTAACTACATCGAAAGGTGAAATTCTTGCCAAAAACCTAGTGGTGGCTATTGGTTATTACGAAAAGCACAATTACCTAAATGTGCCTGGTGAAAGCCTATCAAATGTTCAACACTTTTATACCGAGCCATTTGCTTACGCTCGCCAAAAAGTAACGGTTGTTGGCGGCTCAAATTCAGCAGGCGAAGCTGCTCTTGATCTCTTTAGAAACGGGGCAGAAGTAACCTTGGTTCATCGGGGTTCTGAATTGTATCCCAGAATGAAGTATTGGGTAAAACCCGACCTCGAAAATAGAATAAAAGAAGGCTCAATAAAAGCTTATTTTAACGCCACGGTTGCAGAAATTAAAGCTGATAAAGTGCTAATAAATGCGGCTGATGGTAAGCATGAAATACCTACCGATCATGTGCTTGCACTTATTGGCTATCATCCTGATGTTGAGTTTCTTAAAGATGCCGGAGTTGAGTTTGATACTGAGACATATATTCCAAGTTTCAACCTAGAAACATTAGAGAGTAACGTGCCTAATCTTTATTTGGCCGGCACTGTTTTGGCCGGCAAAAACACGGGTAAAATATTTATTGAAAATAGCAGGCACCATGGCAAACAAATAGTTGATGCTATATGGGCGCTGTCTAAAAAGGCGATATCGTCACCCTGAATTCATTTCAGGGTCTTGTCAATCTGGCCGCAAATCGAACATTAAGATCCTGAATCAAGTTCAGGATGACTGCCTAATTTACTTTTTAGACAGCCCCAAATAATATTCTCCTACTTCAAACAGCATTAAATGGTCTTTGTTTACCGCGCGACTGTTTTGCTTAAAGTAAATCCATTTATTTGGGCTTAGCTGCTCGGCAGATTTAATCTTATTGGCTTTCACCTTTTCAACCCCTACATGCCAAGATAAATACAGCCTATGCGCTTGGCGCGGATTATCAGCAAAATACACCGTGTCTGTTGGTTGCATGTAATTAAACACTTGCTCAAATTCAAGTGCCAAAAGGTTTTTTGGCTTGTTTACATCATTAAATCGAATAGAAAGCGACACAACCACCAAGCCTCCAATTAGCCAAATAATGCCCTTTAATTTTTTGGCTTGATTTTGAAAAACAACCAACATGATGATAATGAGAAACGGAAGAAATGGTGTTAAATACCATCTATGCTTACTCGCCGAAAAGGTATAAATGCAACAAATAATGGCAACCTGCACAACTGCCAGTAAGAGTAGCGGATTATCTTTTAAGATTTGAAAAGTGGCTTTTACTTTTCGTTTAAACAACAGGGGTGTGGCCAATATCAAGCTTGCGAAAAACAGATAATTCCAAATGCCCATTGTGGTATCAAGAGCAGGGAAAAGAGCCAATAAATCTCGGCCGTTAGGGTCAAAATTCTCGTTGCTAAATCTTTCAATTACATCGTAATAAAACATTTGCGAAAGCGAATTGCCTGTTGAAATAGAAGTTTCTTTTAGGTTGTGGTGCCCATACTGTGCTTGAATGTAAACCCAGCTTCCGGCAATGAGCGCGTAGGTAACAAGGCTGGCCCAAAAAATGCCCGACTTCGGCTTAAACCAATTGGGTTTAATAATGATAATGGTGAGTACAATTCCGGGTAAAAACAAAAAAGTAGCTGCCCCTTTGGTATAAAATGCCAGACCATAGAACAAAGCGGCAAGCAAGAGCCATTTTTCTTTTCTAAAGCTTTTAAACAGTGCCCAAGTTCCAAGCCATAACCAAAAGAGAAGCATACCATCTGTATCGCCATTTCTGGCCACATGAAAGCCAATAAACCCACTCATACTAGCAGCTACAAGTAGGGCAATAACCCTAAATTGGTTGTTAAGCACTTGTTTTAAAACTGAATTAAAAACCACAAAAAACAATGAAACACTTAATGCAGAATGAAACCTGAGTGCCAATTCACCAACTCCAAATAGTTTATAACTGCCTATTATAGCCCAAATGGCTAATGGGGGTTTGGCAGCCCAGCCATCTGGTTCTAATCCGTAATAAAGCCTCAAGTAATCATTAAAATGCATCATGCCTAAGGCATTCATGCCGCGGCGGGCTTCGTCCCAATCTTCAACTTGAGCTGCACCTAATTTCCAAAAGCATAAAAAAATGGCTATTCCAATGGCCAACAAGGTTGCTAGCTTGTGAACTGTCTTTTGAGACCCAAAAATTGAAGCTTTTGCCATGGCCAGCA
Source organism: Bacteroidota bacterium (assembly GCA_020437725.1). Classification (GTDB taxonomy): domain Bacteria; phylum Bacteroidota; class Bacteroidia; order CAILMK01; family JACPUW01; genus JAGQWA01. Next base: position 7,729 of record JAGQWA010000080.1, read on the forward strand.
AAGTTGAATATTTCTAACCGAAGGGTTTAATGCATTTTAAGCTATTATTTTCGAGCACCTTTTTAAATACAAATCATGTTAACTCGAGTTTCAGCAGTTTTACTCGCTCTACTTATAGGAAATAGCCTTTTAGCACAGGATACCATTAGGGTGCAAACACTCACTTTTGATGATATTTATAACCGCCGTGGTGTATATCAATTTCCCGAAAGTGGTGATTATGAGAAAATTCTAATGCACTACACCTTGAAATGCGATAGCAGAACGGCTCAAGACAAGTATGCTTGCGGAGAGTGGGATTACCTTACCTATGCCTACGTTTACGACCACAACGCTACTTATGATTCAACTTATTCAACAACTCCAAATTTTAGAATTAACGAACAAGCTCAAGATTCTTTCTTCTTAACCAATTCTGCAGTTTCAAAAGATATTCCCGTTTACTTCAATCGCAATTTTGTTACTGAAGTGGTTGATTCAACTCATTATGCTTTGGCTAAAGGAAATGAAACCATTTCAGGAGCCATGCCGCTTTCAAATTTGGTGGGGAGAAGTCAATTTTTGTACAAAGCCCAAGAGCTTATTGACGCCGGACTTGTAGCTGGAGATATTCATGGGTTGAACTTTCATTTCTTAGAAAAAACCATTCCAACACAACTTAAACTAAGTGTTGCCCAATTAACATTAGATTCTTTATTATCTCCGCTTATTGACGAAACTGATTTTACTGAGCTTTATAATTATGTTCAACCCTTTGACAGTGGTTTGCAGTATGTTCATTTTACTACTCCTTTAAATTGGGATGGTAAGTCTGACTTGCTTTTTGATATGCAGTTTGATAATGACCGAACTGATAATGACATAGATTTAATGGGCACAGCCAATGGTTTTACCAATAGACTAAGTGTAGCTGCCAACAATGAATATTCATTACAATTTGGCACTTGGCGAGATTTTGTAAATCTGGGAGCGAACGATTCAATTAACGAAAACAAGCCAAGAACCATTGAAATGTGGATGAAAACGGAAGGTTTTAATGGAGGTGGAATTTTTCAAGCAGGTGCAAATGCACACTACAATAAAGACTTTTCTTTTAGAACCCTATCTAAAGCAGATAACTACAGAATGCAAATGGCAACCACTAATGGAGATGCCATTTTTCAAAGTCAAAATGAGTGGCACCACATTGCACTAACCTATAACGGAACGGTGGCTAAGCTATTTGTTGATGGAAAATTGTTTAGATCGCTAAATGCAGATTTAAGTACAAGCACGGCAGATATTTTATTGGGAAGATGGGCAAACTCGTTCTACCAAGGCCTTATTGACGATGTGAGAATTTGGAAACGCGCTTTGCCTGCCACAGTTTTAGAAGAATGGATGTTTAGAACAGTTGACAATTCGCATCCACATTACGATATGCTTATTGGTAATTACAATTGCAACGAAGGTTTTGGCGATGAATTAATTAATGCCAATGGTAAAAATGGACAAATGATGGGCAGCAGCTGGTGGCATCGTAATTCGCCAGCCGATTTGCGCACTAATTGGGTAGCAAGCAGCGTAAAGCCCAATATTATTTTGGTTCAAGGAAACTTTAAAACCCAAGCACAATCGCTAACCAAAACTGTTACCATCACCGTTCCCCCAGTAATGGTTTATGAGTACGCCAATGCATCAACCAATAAATTAATTGACGACAATGCTGCCAACCACCCAAAACTTGAAACAGGTAGATATAGAGCATGGAAAGGCAATTATGACGAAACCACTTTTGATGTTACCCTGAATGATTTTAAGACCATTAAAATTGGCCACGAAACTAAATATGTTCGCAATGATAATAAGTGGTATAGCCCAACCGTGCAGTATGAAATTGCCCGATATATTACCCCTTACGGCATTAACCTTACGTTAGGGCCAAACGGCAGAACATGGACTTTTGATGTAACCGACTATGCCGATTTACTTAAAGGTGAAGTTGATTTATCAGCTGGAAATCAGCAAGAATTAATTGATCTTGAGTTTGTGTTTATAAAAGGAACACCAGCTAGAAAAGTGCTTAAGCTTGAGCATATTTGGAGTTATGGCTCCAAGTTTTACAGAAATCTAGCAAGTGATTCTGATTTGGCGCCAACCACCATTTCCCTGCTTGACCAAGCAAAAACCTATAAAGTAAAAACCAGACTTACCGGGCACGAACATGCATCAAATGATGGATCTGCACCACATTGTTGCGAATGGAGAGACAATACCCACTACATGTTTGTTAATGGAAAACAGCATGCCGAATGGCATATTTGGCGCGAAGACTGCGATAGAAATCCATTGTATCCGCAAGGTGGAACCTGGCCAGGTGCAAGAGAAGGCTGGTGCCCTGGAGATTTGGTGCCCGATTTTGAATTTGAAATTACCAATGAAGTTGGCACAAACAAAACTGTTGAATTAGACTATAGAATTTCGCCAGTGCCTACTGACAATTTGGGTATGGGCAATGGCCGTTATATTACCAATATGGAGTTGGTGCAATACACCGATTTTGCTTTTGCCAACGATGCTGAGATTTATGAAGTTCATAGACCAACCAATTGGGAATATAGGAGCAGAATTAATCCATCATGCGAAGGGCCAATAATTGAAATAAGAAACCGTGGTTCTCAATCACTTACTAGTTTAGAATTTTCTTATTGGGTTGATGGTAACACGCCTACCACTTATTCGTGGACAGGTAACCTTGAGCCAATGCAAAAAGAACAAGTTCAGCTTCCAATTACGGGCAGTGGTTTTTGGGTAGGCAATAGCAATAAATTTCAAGTAGAAATTAGTAAACCAAATGGTGATACAGACCAATATGCAGCCAACAATGCTGCCATATCTTATTTTCAACTGCCCGATATTTATAGTGAGAAATTTGTGATTCAACTTAGAACCAACGAAATACCGCAGAGCAACAGATATGAAATTAGAGATGCGACTGGCAAAGTGGTTTTTGAAAAATCATTTGATGAAGCAAATACCACTTATAACGATACGGTTGATTTAGCTAAGGGATGTTATACATTTCATTTGTTTGATGCTGATGGTGCAGGTTTATCATACTGGGCGTGGGCAGCACAAGGCAACGGTTATTTGCGCTGGAGAAGAGAAAGCAACTTTGGTCTCATTAAAGATTTTGAACCAGATTTTGGTGAGGAAATTC
>JAGQWA010000081.1 GCA_020437725.1 Bacteroidota bacterium
GAGGTGGTGAGTTAGTGTTTTAGATTATTAAGAAGATAATTAGTTAAGGAGATAAGGGGCTTTTATTGCCATGGTAAATAATAAAACTATTGATAAGCTTTAGGGTTATAGCATTGCTAACATTATTTCTCTTCGTTGGCTCAAAGGATTTATGGGGCCAGATTAACCTCGATAGCATTTATCACTCTCACGGAGTAAAGTCAGTTGAATTGCATGAATTTGGTTGGGATAGATTTTACAGTCGTCAAATTTTTGACACATTTAAAATTGAAGATTGGCGTGCTAATAGAAGAATTAGTGAAATGCAAAGAGTTGAATTTCTTGAGAATGGTCAACGGAAATTAAGCTTTTCAACTGATGCTGATAATAATTGGAAACCCAAGTTTTATTGGAAATATAATTACAACGATTCTGGTGAACTTGTTTCAAAATTCATGACCAAATCTGGATTAAGAAAAGGAAAAGCTCAACAATGGCAAGTATGGACTAATACCGCTGATGGCGGATATACCTACAATATGCACGTTGGCTACAGAAGTAGAATTGAGAAAGGCAATAAGGATTATAAAGAAATTAAATCTCGAGAATTTTATAGGTATCCAAGAGAGCTGAACTTTAAAGACTCGCTATATTATGGGGGCGATACCATGTTAGATTCAATTCATACAATCATTGACACTTCGGATTATATGATTCGAACATTTTTAAGCTATTCAGAAAATGTAACCAAGTCAGTAAAGCTATTTGGTAAGGACACTTTTTTAACACGGATTGATTCCTTTTACAATGGACCAAAGCATTTATTTAAGGTGAGGATTGAGAATGGATATGTACTAAGCGCTTATTCGATACCATTAGATGAGAATGGATTGCCTAAATGCATTGTTAAAACTGAAGGGCGCATTGGAAGATCAGGGAATTATTCATGGTCAGAGTTTGGTTATTATTTGAAATATGAATTCTTCAACTAATAGGAGATTCTGGTTAAAGTGTATCGGCCATGTAAACCATTAGCACTTTCAGAACAGCGACCAATTACCAAATTAGCACATTAATCAATTATCACATTAGCGCGAAGAAATTTACATTTGGCACTACTAGTCATTTAAAGTCATTAAGCATGAAAAAAGCCATTTTATTAATCGCCTTTTTTGGTTGTGTTTCTATTGTAAGCGCACAACGTTATAACACGGCAGTTGGAGTAAGAGTAGGAACACCATTTGGATTAACTGCCAAGCATTTTTTGGGTTCGCCATTAGCGGTTGAAGGAATGCTCGGATTAAATGTTGACGGCTTCTACCTGGTAGGATTATTAGAAATGCACACTCCACTTCCGTTTGGCGATAATTGGTATGGGTATTTTGGTGCTGGTGGTCATTTAGCAATGTCGGGCAACAACAACAACGATCCATTGGTTATTGGTGTAGATGGCATAGCGGGTTTAGGCTATAATTTTTCCAAATTTCCAATTGATTTGTCATTAGATTTTAATCCCAACCTTGATATTATTAACGGCTCGGGTTTCAATTTTTATCGAACTGGGTTTTCTGCGCGCTACATTTTTTAGTTCATCACAATGCCATAGTAAATAGGCAAGCCGATGGTAATGTTTATAGGGAAAGTTACCGCCAGGGCCATAGGCAAATAAAGCCCCGGATTGGCTTTTGGAACAGCAATGCTCATGGCCGCAGGCACGGCAATATAACTGGCACTTGCAGCAAGAACAGCAAGAACAAATCGGTCTTCGGCATGCATGTTAAATAGCAACGAAAGCAGCGCCATTGCACAACCATTTACCAAGGGCATAATAACAGCAAACGATGTGGTAAACCAGCCACTTTTTAAAAAGTCGTTTAGCTTTTTGCCGCTGCTAATTCCCATGTCAAGTAAGAAAACCGCTAAGAAACCTTTAAAAATATCGGTAGTGAATGGTGCAATGCCCTGAGCTTGTTTTTCGCTGGCCAAAAAGCCAATAACCAAGCTACCCAGAATGAGAAAAACACTGCCATTGGCAATTGAGTGTTTAATAACTGTTTTAAGACTTTTATGCTCGTTTTCCTTACAATACATTCTCACTAGAATAACACCAATAAGAATGGCTGGCGCTTCCATTAAAGCCATTACGGCTACCATGTGCCCGCCAAATTCAATGTTGTGCATTTCTAGAAATGATATGGCGGTAACAAAGGTTACTGCGCTTACCGAACCATAAGCAGCAGCAATGGCACCGGCATCGCTTACACTTAAGTTTCTTTTTAGAATAAAAAAGGTGTAGAGTGGAATGGCAACCGCACTTAAAATTCCAAGAATAACCGGTAACACAATTTGCCAACTTATATGGCTATGCGCTAACTCTTGCCCGCCTTTAAAGCCAATTGAAAAAAGCAGGTAAATTGAAATGAACTTTGAAGATGTGGGTGGAATTTCTAAATCGCTTTTTACTCTTACTGCCAAAACGCCTAGAACAAAAAACAAAAGGGCAGGGTTGGTTAGGTTCTCAATTAATAAATTGAATTCCATAAAAATTGTTTGAAAAATGGTTTTAGAAAAAAGCCCATGAGCGAGTCATGGGCTTTAAATAACAGTGAAAAATTAAAATGCAAAGTAGTGAAAACAGGTAATTAGGTGTGTTAAAGTATTTGAATGTGAACTTCACTGTTAATTCGAACGTTTACTTGCTTATTATCAAGTTTGTTAAGGTATTGTATAAGGTTATCTCTTACTTGTTTTAGCTCGGCCACTCTCTTAACTGAATGGGCAGAATTTCTTCCAAATCTTTCTTGTAAGCTAAAAATCTCTTGGTTGTGAAAATTGATTTTACTGCCTACTAAGTTTAACAATATATCGCGCGCTTGCTCACTGCTATAAGTACCATCTATTAAGGTAACTGATAGCTCCTGTTGAATCTCTTTTAACTGGTGATTAATAGCGTTGTCTAATTGCATTTGTTTCAAACTTTGATTCAAATGTGTGGCAACTTTTTGAATAAGCGTTATTTATATTTAAAATGAAAATCATAAATTTGGCTTATGAATTTTACTTTGCATCAACTCCAAGTGTTTTGCGCTATTGCTAAAGAAAAGAGCATTACCAAGGCTTCAGAAATCCTAAGCATTACACAACCAGCGGTTTCAATTCAATTAAAGAATTTTCAGCAACAATTCGATATTCCACTAACCGAAGTAATTGGAAGGCAGATTTTTATAACCGATTTTGGAAATGAAATTGCCGAAGCTGCCGAAAGCATTTTGGCCGAAGTAAAGGCCATTGATTATAAAACCATGGCCTACAAAGGTCATGTTTCAGGAAAACTGAAGGTTTCGGTTGTATCAACCGGTAAATATGTTATGCCCTATTTGCTTCACGATTTTATGAACTTACATGCCGCTGTTGATTTAGAAATGGATGTTACCAACAGGGGTAGTGTGATTACAAGCATTGAAAAAAATGAAGTAGATTTTTCGTTGGTTTCAATTTTGCCAGACAATTTACCAGTAAATCATCTTGAATTAATGAGTAATAGGCTCTATTTGGTTGGAAATTCTGAGAAGAATTTTAAAGCGAAACAGTATGGAAATGAAGTATTTAAAAACCTTTCGTTAATTTTTAGGGAAACTGGTTCGGGAACGCGCATGGCAATGGAAGATTATTTAACTAAAAACAATGTAGAATATAAACAGTCAATGACTCTTACTAGCAACGAAGCTGTAAAACAAGCTGTAATGGCTGGATTAGGTTACTCAATTATGCCAATTATTGGAATTAGAAACGAGTTAGAAATGCAGCAACTTCAAATAATACCAACCAAAGGCTTTCCTATCACATCAACCTGGTATTTGGTTTGGCATAAAAATAAAAATCTGTCGCCCGTGGCTCAAACATATCTCGACTATGTTTCGAGCAATAAAAAAAGCCTTATTTCTGATCACTTCTCTTGGATAAACTCTATATAGTTCTTAGTGTTTAGTGCTTAGTTACACATCCTACGTTAAAGTTTCGGATGAACTAGCAGTCTTGAGTGTTGAGTCTTGAGTGTTGAATAATTCACCCTTCGCCAAGGTTTCGGATGACAAGAATGTTTAATTTTTAATGTTCAATTTGTTTCTTGTTTCTAGTTCCTAGTTTCCTGTCCAAGGTCTCATATCTAAAGTTCAAAAAATTGATTAAAAGTCCGTTCAACTTTCGGCAATGCATCACAATTGACTAATCCCTAGTTTCTAATGACTAAATTACTTTTTACTCCAAATCCCTAATGGCTATTCGCTAATGCCTAATTCAATGATAAATGCTAAATTTTAAATGTTAAAAAAGTTTCTAGTCTCTTGTCCAAAGTCTCATGTCCAAAGTCTGAAAATTGAGAGCTAACGTACCCTCGTTATTACACGTTCTTTCTTTATCTAACACTAATGACTATTCTCTAGTTACTAGTCACTCTAAAAACTCTATTGGCCAATGACTAGTCGCTATTGCCTAAAACACTATTCACCATTCTCTATTCACTCCTCACTAATAAAAACAATGCCGCTCCAGAAATCTGAAACGGCACTCGTTTTATTTAGAACGGTAATTGTTAAACTACCAATCCATGTTCTTGTCTTCTAATTGAACAACTTCTGTCATTTCATCAAGAAGCGGTTTTAAGTGTTCGGTGTGGTATCCGTTTCTGCCGCCAACTTTGGGTTCAACATTAAAGTCGAGCTCAACTCCATAGCTACTCAATAAGCCAGAAACATGTTCTACCCATTGTGCTTTAAGGGCTTCTTCGCCAATAAATAAACCTTCGCTAATTAAGGTCTCTTCGTGTGGGCCATTTTCGAAAATGCCCAAAGCATACGGAAGCGTTTCCTTTAAAGCGGTAATCATTTTGGCCTTGCTTTCTTCATTGCCATTTAACAGGTTTTTAACCCAAGAATTGGCATGAAAAACATGGTATTTTATTTCGCTATAAAACTTACGAGCCAAGCCAGAAAGGTCAGGGTAAGAGCAATTGCTCAAGGCAGCAAATCTTAACGATTCTGCATGGTCAAAATAGAAATGACGTACCAAACTAAAAGCGAAATCGCCGTTGGTTGGCAGTTCAGTTAAATGACTGCACTTGTAGGCATTCTCTTCTCTGCTAAAAGCCATGTGGTCAGGGTCTCCTTCGCCCATTTTTTCTAGCAATTGGTACAAATTCCAAGCATGGCCTGTTTTGTCTTGTGCTAATGAGCCAAAGGCAATGTCCTCTTCGATGATTGGGCCTATGCCAATCCATTCAGAATTTCTATGCCCAAGAATTAACTGGTCGTCGGCCATTTTATAGAGTAACTCTTTTAATGCTTCTACTTTATTGCTCATGCCATTGTTTTTTTAGATTCCAAATACTTGGTAATTTTTCCTTTCACTTTATAGTCAACTGCTTCGCGGTGTGTTTTTTCAGGAACTGAATCAAAAATGTCAGAATCTTCATATTCAGTAGCAGTTACACTTGCAGTTGGCACCACCCAAAGGTTTACACAATAACCACGACGAGCGTATTGTTCTTTGGCCATAACCAATGCTAAATCCTTGCTCGGAGCATGCACAATACCCACATGCTGGTGCTGGTCTCCGCGTTTTTTCTGGGTAAACACTTCGTAAGTTTCCCACTGATCTATATTCTCATTAATCAAATTCTGTGGGTTTTCACCTTCAGCAAAGTCAATTCTGCTTACTCTAGGATCTAATGATACTCTTTTCATTTCTCAATTAATTAGGCTAGTGGTGTAATGTATTTTCCAGATTTTGGCTGAAGTGCTTGTCGCACCCATGTACCATTTTCTTCTGCCCAGCGGCGAACGGCCAAACGTTCTTCGTTGCATGGGCCATTGCCTTTTATTACTTCATAAAACTCATCCCAATTGGGGTCTCCAAATACCCAGCGTCCAGTGTCAGGGTCTTTTCTTAATTCAGGATCAGGAATGGTTAAATCCAGCTCGCGGATACGCGGTACATACATGTCAAGATATTGGTTACGCATATCATCATTAGAAGCCATTTTAACTTTCCATTTCATCAATTTATCAGAGTGAACCGATTGCTTATCAGATGGGCCGAAGAAGTGAATAATAGGTCTCCACCAGCGGTTAAGTGCTTCTTGCAACTCTTCGCGCATGCGTTTAGAGCCAGTGGCAAGCGATACAAATGCATCGTGCCCTTGTTTTAGGTGGAAAGCTTCTTCGTAGCAAATACGTTCTAATGCACGGCAATAAGGGCCGTAAGAACCTTTAGCATTTAATGTTTGGTTTACAATAGCCGCGGCATCAATCAAAAAGCCGATAACGGCAACATCGCTCCAGGTTTTAGCTGGGTAGTTGAAAACGTTACTGTACTTGCTTTTGCCCGAAATAAGATCGTTTAGCATTTGCTCGCGCGTTTTGCCAAGCGTTTCAGCAGCAGCATAAAGCAATTGAGCATGACCAATTTCGTCTTGCACCTTGGCCATAATGGCCATTTTGCGTTTAAAACCCGGTGCGCGTGTAATCCATGTTCCTTCTGGTAAAGCCCCAATAATTTCTGAGTGAGCATGTTGCTCAATCATTCTTATAAGTTGTTTGCGGTATTCTTTTGGCATCCAGTCTTGCGGCTCAATTTTTTCGCCACGGTCAATTCTGGCTTCAAATGCGGCTAACTTTTCCGGATCGTCGTCAAACTGCATTTGCTTTCTTTGTTCTTCGGATACATATCCACCTCCGTACATAAGCTTTACTTTTTAAGGGTTAGTAATAATTCCATTTAATAAAAGATTGGCCAGTTTATTTCCTACTTCCTGGTGCTGAAGCGCGTCTTCAGGCTTATACCATTCGTGGGTCATGTTCATGGCCGAAAAAAGTGTTTTCACACAAAAAGAAAGGTCGGCAACGGCAAACTCGCCATTGGCAACACCTTCTGCTAATATCTGTTTAAAAGCATGTTCGTAGGCTTTTCTTAACGATTTGAATTCTGAAAAGTTAGGTTCTGAAAGATGGCGCCAATCATGAAAAAATACCGTGCTGGCATTCACATTTTTAAGCACTACCGAAGTATGAGCCACAATCATGGCTCTTAGCTTTTGGGCATTGGTTTTATTGGCTTTTAAAATAGGCTCAATAGCCGCAAAAAAAGTATCAGCCATACCAAAGCAAATAGACGATAAAATTTCTTCTTTGCTTTTAATGTGAGAATAGAGACTTGCAGGTTCAATGCCCAGTTCTGCTGCCAAATGCCGCATGCTGGTTGCAGAATAACCACGCTCTCTAAACAACTCTTCAGCTGTTTCTTGTATTTGCACTTTGCGCGGTTTTTCTACTGTTATTGGCATACAACCTAACGTTCGTTAGGCAAAGATAATATGCTTGAGAAATCAGTCAAATATTTTTTGAGAAAGGGGGTTTTTGGAATGATTCGTTGGAGGCTTGAAATTCCCGAAAACCTGCCACTACTTCATTGAACTCGAGCCAATGAAATATTCAAAATGCTCCTAAAGTAGTTCAGAAGAGAAGTGGCAGGTTTAATATAAAATCTTGATTTAACATGCCTTTGACATTCATATATTTGGAAAATGACTCAATTGATAAGGGCAATTTTAATTGGATTACTTACTCTTTCAAGATTTAGTGGTTTCTCGCAGAATAAGAATGAGACGATAAACTCATTCGGAATAGAGTATACGGTACTTAATCCATATAATAGTGAAGAGATTTTTGGAATGTACTTTCTAGGAATTGCGTTTCAAAGATTCAAGAATGAAGGATGGTACTTAAATCCAATTGGTTCAGTTTTTGGGCTTTATTATTTTAGATACAATGATTGGAATATTCATGCGTCTACCCATCATTATGAGTTTGGTGCCAACTATGGCTATCATCTAGGTTATAGTGGAAAATATCTAGGTATTAGGTTTTCCAATCAATTGGGATTTACGATGGGTGAGTCACATAAATATATGCCATTGCCATACAGTTTGCATGTTCTAAAAGTGCATTCAGGATTTTTCATAAAACGCTTTGAGTTTACAATCGGGTTTCCATATTCCATTGGCTACATTGATAATTCCTTTGGTATAGTTCAAATGGGGTTGAATTACAAATTACAATAGTTCAAATTTGTCACTAAGCATACTTTTGACCCATGAAACTAATCCTGCTTTCCTTAACGTGTCTTTTTACCACAACGGTTTTGGCAGTTGATATTGATACCCTTGAATGGAGCGAAAACCGAAAACTGGCTTGGGATGATTTTAAAGCCAAACGCCCAGCCGACCTAGAATACGAAGGCTATATTCATGTGCTTTACACCTTAGAGCAGCTCACTTATTCAGATGAAGCGCCAAAGTTCCAAGTGCTGGCTTATATGGACAGAAATGAAAGCTGGAAGCACGAGTTGGTTCGCGAAGGCAAACTAGGGTTAATGTACACCCAAACGATTTTCGACATGGCAGAATTAAGCTGCCGTCGCATGCGAAAGCGCTTAGACTCTATGCGTTTGTCGGGCAGTTTTAAGGATGATATGAAGCAGCAAATTTTTGACCAAGAATCAGCCCGTGGCTCAAGAGAGCAAATGCGATTTGAACAACAATCTTTGAACGGAACTGACACCCAGCAGGTGTATGCCTGGGCCTATAAAATAAACGAGCAATTAGAAGAACTATCCAACTACAAAAAGTACCATGCCGCACCGGGCAAATGGGGCTTTTCTAATGATTATTTGATAGTTGGTCTTGGATTTAACAATTACAAATTCAAAGATGATTTGGGCATGTTGAGTTATGACATTTCTACCAATGTGGGTCTTATTTATAACAAATGGATTTTTAGTTTAAAACTAAAGTCGCATATGACCCGAATTAAAGATCCATTGGTGCAAACCATAGAATGGCCCACCATACAGCGCAGGGGAGTAGGGTTCAATTACATAGAATTAGGAGTGGGTAGAATGATTCAATTTTCTAATCGATTTTGGATTAACCCATTTGGCAGCGGCGGATTTAGCTATTTCGGCCACATGAGTAACGATACTGATTTGAAATACCTTTACGGTTACTCTTTGGCGTATGGTTTAACGTTCGATTATGCGCTTGTTGGCCATAAACCAGAAGACGATGGCAACTTTTACTTCGGCATTCGTGTAAGAACCGATATGCAATATGTTAACTACCCTAGGTATGATGTGATAGGCACCATTCCAGGTTTTAGCGCAGGATTTGCCTTCTGGGGCGTAGGTAAAAAGTTTGAAAGGTATAAGCCTTAAGTGCCCGAATTACTCCTTCACAAACTTGGCAGTTCTCAATTTTCCTTCTTCTGTAATTCTTAAAACATAATTGCCCACCGCTAGTTGGCTCACATTAATGCCATTGATAACTGTGCCTTTGGCAACTTCTTGTCCGTTGGCAATTGATATTATGCTATATGGCTTGCCAACTAACGACTCATAGTTTAGTGATAAAACATCAGTAGTTGGGTTTGGATAAACGCTAAATTCTTCGTTTACAGCTCTTTCTGTACTTGCATAGTAGTCTTCAACTTTTTGTAGATCGGCAAACCAAATGCCGCGTCCATGGGTGTAAATGAATAGTCTGCGGTCATCGTTTCGCATTCTAATCTGGCTCACAATTACGTTCGGTAACCGCGATTCTTTTATCCAGTTTTTACCACCATTGGTTGTGGTATAAAGGCCAAAATCAGTGGCTGCATAAAACACAGAATCAGGTCGGTATGGGTCTATTTCTACCCAGTTGCATGGTAGGTTTTTGGGTAAATCGCCACTAATGTCAACCCATGTAGGATTGTCAGTATCAGCATCTTCAACTTTCCAAACACGTGGCTCGTTGGATTTGCTGTAATTGCTCATGGCCAAATAAATAATGCCATTAATTCTTGGATGCACTTTTATATTGGCAATAAATCCTTCAGTCATACCTGATGGGGTGTTAACCCTTAGGCTCACTTCATCACCGGGTTGGGCATTAATTGGGTCGTCAATTCTATATAATAGAAGTGATTGACCACCTGCATAAATCATTGAAGGATATTTTTCATTGGGAATACCAATGCTATAGAAATTGGCCTTGTAATTGGTTAGTGGGGCCCAATATTCGCCAGCATCAGTACTATACCAAACACGGCGTTTAGAAACAAAATAAAGGTCGTCGCCATTTAGGTAATTCATTTCAAATGGGTTCACAAACCATACACCATCATCAATTGCACCGGCTGACGATAAGGCATAATACACTCCATAGTTAAAGCCACCCGGGTTGGTAGTAGCTGAGGTATTCTTGCCCAAAACACCGTTTTGAGATGATACATAAACCAGATCAGGATTTTGCTGATTAATGTGGCAAAAAGCACCGTCTCCACCCCAAACATGGTCTAAATTTTTGTTGCCATATGCTTGATAATGCGTTCCATTGTCTTGTGTTCCGCCCACTACCCCAAAGGAATCAGGCGCAAACCCGCCTGCAAAATATTGCGTGGCGTTAAAGCCATAATTGCGGTCAATATATCGGTTGGTTGAAACAGAATATTCAAAAATGCCACCATCGTTGCAGGCATAGTACAAATCTGTATTGGTTGGGTGAAAAATAAAAGCATGGTAGTCGGCATGG
>JAGQWA010000082.1 GCA_020437725.1 Bacteroidota bacterium
AAGCTCTTTTCCAACAATCCAGGGCTGAATGGCTTCAAAAAAGCTGCTTATATAGGTTTCTACAAAATAGTTGATTGAAAAGAACGGATCTGCCAACCCTTCATGACTCTGCAAATGCACATGTTGCACTTGCTGGTTGCGTTTCATGAATTGTTTTAATTGCTTAGAAACGAAATGGTTTCCATAAGAAATTACCAGATCTGGAGGTTGAACTTCTTTAGTTTTCAGCCAAGCATCGTAATGATAAACTTGTTGATTTACATGAAGTGAAGTTAAAGGGTCTGCAAAAAACAAAGCTCCGGTTCGTTGGCAGAAATCGTTGATTAGGTGCTTTAAATGAGGAGTGAAATTCTCATGGCTTTGGCCGCCAAATACCCAAATATTCTTGGCATCATTTATAAGCTCTGGTAGAAAATGCTCATCGTGAAATTGTGGTTGAAGCGGCGATGGTTCATAGTCGAGAACCATGATGTTTTCTGAAGGGGTAACGTTATCACTAGTTGGATAAAATGGCTCTCTAAAGGGGAAGTTTACGTGCACAGGCCCTAACCTTTTGCCTACACTTGCCAAAATAGCTTGGTTCATTACTTTTTGGGCAAAAACTTGGCTGGCTGTGTGGCCATAATCAACCGGCATTTGGAAGCTTTTGAGCACATGTTTGCCAAAAACGCCTTCTTGAAAAATGGCCTGATTATCATTTTGATCAACGAGTTCAGGCGGTCGATCGGCCGTTAAAACCAGTAAAGGAATTTGCTGAAAATAAGCTTCTACAATGGCCGGCGCGTAATTAAGCACCGCTGTTCCTGATGTGCAGATTAAAATGGTGGGAATAAGGTCTTTCTTTGCTAAACCTAATGCGAAATAGGCCGCTGATCTCTCATCAACCAAATGGTAATGCTCAAAGTTTTTATTCCTTAAAAAGGTAAGTGCCAATGGAGCCGATCTGCTTCCTGGCGAAAAAACTACGCGCTTAATAAATTGTGCTTCGCATATAGCGGCCAAATTGGCCAGGGTTTGGTGTAAATGATTATCCATTAGGAGAAAGAACTGATTTTAGAACATTCATTTTGGCTTCTGTTTCAGCCAGTTCTTTTTCAGGTATAGAGTTGGCTGTTATTCCGGCGCCAGCATAGTATTTAATTCCATTGCTAAATAACTGAGCACAGCGCAAGTTTACAAAGAACGAGAAATCTGAAATGCTGTTGAATTCGCCTAAAAAGCCAGAATAAAGTGCGCGATTATGGCCTTCGTTTTCTTCTATAAAATTGAGTGCTGTATTGCGTTCATGTCCGCCTACGGCTGGGGTAGGGTGCAGGTCGTGCAAAAGATTTAAAATGGTATTTGATTCAACTTTTTCAGTGGCTGCCAAAATTTGATTGCAAAGGTGTTCTAAATCGCCAGATTTACCCAACTCAGTTGCTTTAATTATGGGTGTAAAACCATGCTCTTTAAAGGCTTTTTCTATGGCATTGGTTACTATGGCTTGCTCGTTTTTTTCTTTTTCGCCAATTTCTTGTTGGCCATTAATTCTAGTTCCCGCCAAAGAATAAGAGCATAATTCTTGGTTTATGCAACTTAACAGCAATTCTGGTGAAGCCGTTACCCAAGTGCCATAATTTGGTGATGAAAAAAGTGAAATATAGGCAGATGGGTAGGCACTACGCAGTTGATCAAGAAACTTAAATTCAACAGAATTTGATTCTTGAAATAAGCTTCTTGAAAGTACCACCTTGGTAAACGAATGGTTAGTAGAGAATTGCTTTTTTGCTTTTTTAACGAGTTCTAAATACCTAGGTGTAATTTCAGTTTGTTTATGTTTTTCTAATATTAATCTTTTTGTTATCCATTCAGTTGTGCTTTCTAGGGTAATGGCATTTTTAGCCACAATCACGTTAAAATTCAAGTTTCGATTAAAGGGTTTAACTACAAAAACCGATGTGCGAACATGATCTAATCTATCAAGTTCTATTGCTTGGCCTTCAACTGCTTTAAAGGTTTTTTGGTAAGGGTAACTCCAAACTGCTAGTGCCATGAGCATTCAAAAATAATTTCAACCATTGGCTCTAACTACTTTTGTGCACATGTTTAAGCCGTTTTCGGGTAAAATAATGTTGTTTGGCGAGTATGCTTTGCTTGAAGGTGGCAATGCGCTAACCATTCCAAGCAATCAGTTTACTGGGCAATTAGCAGTGAACCCTTCAACCGAAGAGCAAAAAAAATCTCACGAATCGGTTCTAAAATTTGCGGCCTATTTAATGACGCATTTTGAAGATCATTTCTTTTTAGATGCGCTGCAAAATGACTTAAATCAAGGACTGTTTTTTGATGCCAATATTCCGCAAGGTTATGGTGTAGGAAGTAGTGCTGCAATAGTTGCCGCATTGGTTAGTCTTTACGGCAAAAACATTCCCTCAAGTTTAATAGATCAAAAAGCATTTTTTGGCGAAGTAGAGTCGTTTTTTCATGGAAAAAGCTCTGGTTTAGATGTGCTGGTTTGCTACCAACAAAAGCCTATTCTTATTCAAAACGGTGAGCCACAAATTGCACATTTGGAAATGGAGCAAATGCAATTTAAATATGAGTTGATTGACACTCACCAAGTTGGCCATACCAATGATATGGTTGGTGAATTTAGAGCTCAAAATTTGGCATTTTTTAATAGTTTTAGAGCTCAATATTTGGCTGAAACTAATTTAGCCGTTGAAGCTTTTTTGGCCGGTAGGTTTAATGAAATGTTTACTTCAATAAAGCAACTCTCATTTTTTGCCATTGACCAAATGCCTTGGACCATTCCAGCTTCCATTAAAAATGAATGGGAAGAAAGTTTAGCAAATCCAAATTTGGCATATAAATTATGTGGATCGGGTGGTGGTGGTTTTGCACTCAAATTCAGTATTTAAAGCGCAAAGTTGGTTGTTCAAATGTCTTTAATTGCCATCATAATTTCTACTTTTGCAGTCCCAAAAACATCAGTAAAAGAGCATTATGAGCAAGTATTCAGATTACCTACACGAAATTGAAATTAGAAAAGCCCAAAACCTTCATCCAAAGCCAATTGAAGACGCTGATTTATTAAGCGAAATCATTACGCAGATTAAGGATACGGCAAATGAGCACAGAGAAGCTTCATTAAACTTTTTCATTTACAATGTGGTGCCGGGTACTACGAGTGCTGCTGCGGTAAAATCTGCTTTTTTAAAGGAGATTATTTTGGGTCAAGAGCAAGTGATTGAGATAAGCACCGAGTTTGCTTTTGAGCTTTTGGGTCACATGAAGGGCGGACCTTCAATCAGCGTATTACTCGATCTAGCTTTAGGCAACGATGCTACTGTTGCCAAACAAGCCGCTGAAGTTTTAAAAACACAAGTTTTTCTTTACGATGCCGATTACAATCGTTTGAAAGAAGGATTGGAAAACGGGAATACTATTGCGAAAGAGCTATTGGAAAGCTATGCAAAAGCTGAGTTTTTTACCAACCTTCCTGAAGTTCCTGAAAAAATAGAAGTTGTAACCTTTATTGCTGGTACTGGTGATATTTCAACCGACTTACTATCACCTGGTGCTGATGCTCACTCCCGCTCTGACAGAGAACTTCATGGCCAAAGCATTTTTGAGCACGATAAAAAAATGCAACAAGAGCTGCTTGAATTAAAAGCTCAACACCCTGACAAAAGGGTAATGCTAATTGCCGAGAAAGGTACCATGGGTGTAGGTTCTTCAAGAATGAGTGGTGTAAATAACGTGGCACTTTGGACAGGCATACAGGCTAGCCCTTATGTGCCATTCATCAATATTGCGCCAATTATTGCTGGTACAAATGGTATTGCGCCAATTTTCCTAACTACGGTTGATGTAACAGGTGGTATTGGAATTGACTTGAAAAACTGGGTAGCTAAAAAAGATGAAAACGGAAATACTGTTCGCGATGAAATTGGCGATGCAGTTTTAGAAGAAGTTTATTCTGTTGAAACTGGCACGGTTTTAACCATCAACACAAAAGAGAAAAAATTATACAACGGCGATAAGGAAGTAAAGGACATTTCGGCGGCATTAACAGCTCGCAAAATTGAATTTATTAGAGCAGGTGGCTCTTATGCTGTTGTATTCGGTAAAAAGCTTCAAACGTTTGCTGCCAAAACATTGGGTATTGAAGCCCCTGTTGTTTTTGCCCCGTCAAAAGAAGTATCTATTGAAGGACAAGGGCTTACTGCAGTAGAAAAGATATTTAACAAAAACGCTGTTGGAACTTCAGGCAAAACATTGCATGCTGGCTCAAACTGCCGCGTAGAAGTAAACATTGTTGGTTCTCAAGACACCACAGGTTTAATGACATCACAAGAGTTGGAAGCTATGGCCGCAACAGTTATTTCGCCAATTGTAGATGCTGGATATCAATCAGGTTGCCACACCGCTTCAGTTTGGGACGAAAGATCACAAACTAACATACCGAAACTCATGAAATTCATGAACGACTTTGGTTTGATTACCGGCCGCGACCCTAAAGGCATATACCACCCAATGACAGATGTGATTCACAAAGTGTTGAATGATATTACCATCGACGATTGGGCCATTATTATTGGTGGCGACTCTCACACTAGAATGAGTAAGGGAATTGCTTTTGGTGCCGACTCAGGCACCGTTGCACTTGCCCTTGCAACTGGCGAAGCATCTATGCCAATTCCTGAATCTGTGAAAGTGACTTTTAAAGGTCACATGCGCAGCTTAATGGATTTCCGCGATGTGGTTCACGCTACGCAACAGCAAATGTTAAAGCAATTCGATGGTGAAAACGTATTCCAAGGTCGTGTAATTGAAGTACACTTGGGTACTCTAAAATCTGACGAAGCTTTCACCTTTACCGACTGGACAGCTGAGATGAAAGCCAAAGCTTCTATCTGTATTTCTGAAGATGAGACTTTGATTGAATCATTAGAGATTGCCAGAGATAGAATCCAAATCATGATCAACAAGGGCATGGACAATGAAAAGCAGGTACTGCAAGGTTTGGTTGACAAAGCCAATAAGCGTATCAATGAGATTAAGACAGGCGAAAAACCAGCTCTTAGACCTGATAAAGATGCCAAATACTATGCAGAAGTAGTGATTGACTTAGACGAGATCGCTGAGCCAATGATTGCTGACCCCGATGTAAATAACGAAGACGTTTCTAAGCGCTATACGCACGACACCATTCGTCCGCTTTCTTATTACGGTGGCACCAAAAAGGTTGACCTTGGCTTTGTAGGCTCATGTATGATTCACAAAGGCGATATGAAAATATTAGCTGGCATGCTTAAGAACATTGAAGCACAGCAAGGTAAGGTTGAGTTTAAAGCGCCATTGGTAGTTGCGCCTCCAACCTACAATATTGTAGAAGAGCTAAAAGCTGAAGGCGATTGGGATGTACTGCAGAAATACGCTGGTTTTGAGTTTGACGATAGCAACCCAAAAGCGGCATCAAGAACTAAATACGAAAACATTTTATACCTAGAGCGCCCAGGCTGTAACCTATGCATGGGCAACCAAGAGAAAGCTGAGCCAGGTGATACTGTTATGGCAACATCTACCCGTTTGTTCAAAGGCCGTGTGGTTAAAGATTCTGACGAGAAAAAAGGAGAATCATTGCTTTCATCAACTCCGGTTGTGGTGCTCTCATGCATCTTGGGTCGCACCCCAACAATGGCAGAATATGAAGCCGCTGTTGAAGGTATAGAGTTGACCAAGTTTATGCCGAGTAAGAAATTGATGGTGGCTTAGTTTCTTGTTTAGAGTTTCTAGTTTAAAGTTCAAAATTTAAAGGCTTGCCGCGTATGGCGTGGCTTAATGGATGACCCCTTTTGGAAATGATTTTCTGGGAGGGGTTTTGTTCGCAATTTTTAATTTGAATCAATTTGGACTGAATATATTCGTAAGGAGAATAAAACAATGGCAGCAGCTGATCAAATAAAGTCTTTAATAAAGTCATTCGGGAAAGGTGATGAAGCCAGGTTTTTTGCCACGGCTATGCAAATAGCAGCATCAGAGGCAAGGAAGGGGCACTCCACTTTTGCCAAGGAGTTAAAGAGCCTCATCGATCAGGCTAAATCTGAGCGGACTTCGGCTTTGTTTGAGAAAGAAAAGGTCGTTTCCATCACTAGGTCTAAAAGAGAATTGGATGAGCTTATTGAAGTGATCCATCCACGTATTAAACTGGTGGATATGGTGCTTCCAAAACAAATTGAATCTCTCCTGAACCGAGTGGTGGCGGAACACAGAAGCTTTGAACAATTGTCAAAGCATGGATTGAGTCCACGAAGGAAGTTATTATTGGAAGGACCTCCCGGTTGCGGAAAAACCATGACAACGCATGCTCTGGCCGGTGAGCTGGGCCTTTCAGTATTTGTGGTCAGACTCGATGGTTTGATCTCAAAGTTCATGGGTGAATCCATTGCCAAACTGAGAATCATCTTTGACGCCATGCAAAGCTACAAAGCTGTATATCTATTTGATGAATTTGATTCTATTGGTGCAAAGCGAAATCAAGGTTCTGATGTAGGTGAAATAAGACGAGTGCTTAACAGCTTTCTTATAAATATTGAGAAAGACACTTCGAGCAGTTTGATCATCGCCGCAACAAACCTTCCGGATACGCTTGACAGCGCTCTGTTCAGAAGGTTTGATGATATTATTGAATATCCCATGCCTTCACAGGAAGATATCATACAGGTGCTTAAAAAGCATCTGCGAAGTTTCAAAATGGCTGGCAGTATGTCACTTGATGAACTTGCAGAGCACCTGATCGGAAACAGTTTTGCAGAAATTGTAAGAGCTTGTGAGGAAGCTATCAAAGAGATGATCATCAGTAACAACAAAACGGTTTCTGAAAAACATGTTCAGAATTTCCTGATCTCACGAAAACGAACTGAGCAATAAAATGGCCGATTCTGATCGATTGCCTCATATTAAGCTTAACGGCTTTAGCTCTACCAGAACTTATACTTCACCCAAAAGTGGAGGTGGACGTGCTGCAATAGCCCAGCGCAATAGAAACATTCATGGCAATCATATTATGGCGCATTTGGAAAGCATTTCAGCCAAATATGAAGAGCTCCAGAAGCAAGACCTTTCCAGCGACCTGGTCAAGGAAGATGCAATTTATGTGGAGTTTATTTCCGACTACAACATTGAGTTGGCATTTGACAGCTTTGAAGACAATCGAGGGCACGGCAAGTACCACCTTCTTTCCGTGAAAAAGGAAATTGTGGAAAACGGAGACATTGAAGCTGAGCGCTACCGCGCGTTGGTGATGCTCACTTCAAAAGGCATCTCTGCATTTATTCAGAAAGTAGAGAATTATCTTGATCCCAACCGTGATCTGAATATTGACAATCCCGATAAGCGTAAACCAAGCAACCAAAAACTGATCGCCAATATTTCTGATATAAAGATCGCCACGCTAAGGGCGTTCTGGACTGAATCAGAATATCCATTTCCGAATGAAGATGAGAGCACATGGTGGGAAGTTTGGCTTCGAAAATCACATTTGGACCAAGGATTAGCCGGTGAAACAAAGGTCATTCAGCAGCTTGAAGCCATTGATGCCCATGTTGGGTCAGAACGACTCATTTTTCCTGAGCACGTTATCAGGCTTGTAAAGGCAACACCGCATCAGCTCTCAAAATCATTGATGTTTCTCGATAACCTTGCGGAGCTGAGAAAACCCAAGGATACAGCAGAGTTTTTTACCCGAATGTCAAGTCTGGAGGAGCAAGAATGGATTGATGAGTTGAAAGAAAGGATTAAACCAAAGCACAATCAAGACTCAATAGCCATCTGTTTGCTTGATACAGGGGTGAACAACGGTCACCCTCTATTGGTCGATTTTCTTCCTGATGAAAACATGGATGCTTACAAAAAAGCTTGGGAAAATGGTGATTCGTATCCCAGTGGACATGGAACACAAATGGCCGGTTTGGCTCTATACGGTGACATGACGGAATTATTTGCCCGGTCAAGCCAGATTGAAATCTTTCATCAACTGGAATCTGTTAAAATTCTTCAGGTACGCAACCCGCATGACCCAAAGCTATACGGTGCTGTAACTGAAGAGTCAGTGAGCCGCCCCGAAGTGACCCACCCTAGTCGAAAAAGGTTATTCTGCATGGCCATTACTTCTGATGATGGCGAGCTGAACGGCAGGCCATCATCATGGTCCGCATCCATGGACCGTATCACAGGAGGCTTCAGCGATGGACAGCAAAAGCTCATTTTTGTATCAGGCGGAAACGTTGTAATTGAAAAACCAGAAGATTATCCGGATAAAAACCATCTATCCCCAATTCATGATCCAGGCCAGGCATTCAATGCAGTTACCGTTGGCAGCTACACTGTTAAAGAATGGGTTGATCCTAAACTATATCCAGGAACATCACCGCTTGCCAAGGCAGGAGCTATGTCACCATCCAATTCAACTTCAATGACATGGAGCAGAAGATGGCCAGCAAAACCTGATATTGTAATGGAAGGAGGCAACTTGGCCGTGCAGAAGGGTACCATCATTGAGCCTGATGCATTATCCTTATTGTCTACCAACAATCAGTTTCGAATCCGTCAATTAGCTGCTTTTGGTGATACCAGTGGTGCAACAGCCCTTGCATCAAAAATGGCCGCGGAAATTTATACTGAATATCCAGACTTTTGGCCGGAAACCATACGCGGGCTTATGGCTCATTCAGCCGATTGGACAACAGCCATGCTTGAAAACAAGGCATTGGACGAACTAAAACAAACAGAGAAGGCCAATGTCTTGAAATGCTATGGCTATGGCGTTCCCAATAAAGAACGGGCTCTTCACAGTTTAAAAAACTCCGTCACCTTGCTTGCTGAAAGAAGCATTCAACCATTCATTAAGTCAGGAAATGACATTAAAACGAATGAGATACATTTTTTTGAATTGCCTTGGCCAGCAGATGTACTAGCCGAACTGGGAACGGAGGAAATCATGCTTAGGGCTACCCTCTCCTACTTTATAGAACCCAACCCTGGGAACAGATCTTACGCCAATAACTTTCATTATCGCTCACATGCTTTGTCCTTTAGAATGAACCACCCTTTGGAGGGAATTGAAGAGTTCAGCAAAAGAATAAACAAGGCAGACCGGGAACCAGATGAAAAACTCGACTCAAACGCTGAAAATTGGCTGATTGGTATAAATACCAGAAGTAAGGGTTCTCTTGTAAAAGACAGATGGAAAGGCACTGCCGCTGATCTCTCTACCAAGAACCTTTTGGCCGTTTATCCAGGAAATGGGTGGTACAGGACAAGGAAGAAATTGCAGAAATATGGTGAAAAGGTAAGGTACAGCTTAATAGTCTCAATAGATGCACCCGAAACTGACATGGACATTTACACCCCAGTTGCTAACCTCATCGGAATTGAAATTTAACCTATACATCTTAGGTCGCACCCCAACCATGGCCGAATACGAAGCCGCTGTTGAAGGTATTGAGTTGACGAAGTTTATGCCGAGTAAGAAGTTGATGGTGGCGTAACAGTAATTGAAAACGAATAGCTAATAAAAGATTTGTTCTTAAAAACTTTCGTCAGAAATACTTTGTTTTATTGCATATTTGCTTAACAACACTTCTATGAGCAGCCAAAATTTTACATCTGAACAACAACAAACGTCTGTTTTTGAAACTTGGTTCGATGAGTTTGTGGCTACCCTAAGATCTCATCAAATACAACTTGAGACTGATACTGCGACCGATGATTTAAAATCATTCTATAAAAGTTTGTTTTCTGGAAACTTAGATGAAATTGCAAAGCAGAATAAGCTGATGACTCAGCAACATTTTGTTAAGAATATGGTATTTGACTATATAAAATCGATTGGTAAATTTATGCCATTAAGATTAGCATTCGACTATAATGATAGTGAAGTATTAGTATGGGCTGAAATTCAAGATGACGACGATGTTGCCGAGAAAAATTTAATTCTTGGTGATGCGGAGGTAAGTGCTAAATATCATCAATACGGATTTGGCATGAACACCACCATTGTTGAGAAGGGTGATGAAATTTCGGTTCCAAATCATTATCAGATTTATAAATAGGGTTTGGCAAAGTTTGAAGATCATTTAAATCAGGCTAGGAGTAATCTAAAGTTTTTAGAAGTAGTTAATGAAAAGGCTTTTGAATTCATCGATTGGCAAGTAACAGTTTGCTTTTACACCAGTTTGCACTTAATAAATGCTCATTTGGCTAAACATCAATTGCAATATCGGAGTCATACAGATGTAAAAAACGCAATAAACCCTAAAAATCCGTTTGCTGTTAGTAAGCTTCAAGAAAACGAATATGTGGCCTACGTAACGTTGCAAATGCTCTCTCGAAGATCTCGATATTTAGTACAAGAAAAGGATAGTAACATCGACAGTGATCAAGTTTTCTTGACTTACGAAAAACACCTTTCTAAAGCATTAAGACATTTGGACTGCTTGATTTCCTATTTCAATCAAAACTATTCCGCGGGCATACCTAAAGCTACTATTCGATGCGATTTGATTAAA
>JAGQWA010000083.1 GCA_020437725.1 Bacteroidota bacterium
ATAAGTTGAGTCATTTCTAAAACTAATAGGCCACGATTGTGTAGTAGCCATTCCTTTTGAATAGTTCTTGAATTCAAATTCAAGCTCATCGCCTAATCCATTTGAACCGTTATAGTAATGGAAGTCCGATAGATCCCATCTATGATCATTTCTAAAGTCAACATCAAAAGTTGGATACATAACTTTTTGATAATTACCTAAGTCTATTATATAGCTACCAAATATTGAATCTATTATTCTTGCGGAGAAGGAATTAGACTTTTCCAAATTCGAAATATAACCAAGAAAAAAGAGCACAGAATCTCCAGGATTTAATGTGTCTAGCTGGATTCGTTTTTTGTATTTACTACTAAAGTCATTACCATTTAATTCAATTAAAAAACTTCTTTTTGAAAAAAACTGTGTGTCTTTTTTATCATTAAAAATGATTAGACTCAAGGAGTCTTGACCTTTACTACATGACCAATTGGATTGTAAGGTAACATTGCCTTCATGCAAGTTTCTTTGTTTTATTGAAAACGCCTTGAGCACACCGACTTTATTAGATGTACTGCTAGTTCTGGTTAACCGCAATTTCAATTTTATTGTTTGGTTAGCATATTTAGAAAGATCAACCGAAAAAACTCGAACCCCATTAATGTTAGGCAATTCCATGGCTGAGACAGCTTGAAGTATTTGATATGAACTACCACAATCTGTACTTATTTCTAACCTCACAGAATCAGAAGTCAAGGGTCGAATAAGCTTTTTATACCAATTTTTTCCTTCCACGATGGCAATATCAAATGTGGCCGTCGTATTAGGTTTAATATTCGAAATAAGCGGACTATAAATTCCCTGAGTAGAGAGTTTACCAAAACCTTCAATAATTCCATCC
The DNA here is from genome assembly GCA_020437725.1 of Bacteroidota bacterium. Classification (GTDB taxonomy): domain Bacteria; phylum Bacteroidota; class Bacteroidia; order CAILMK01; family JACPUW01; genus JAGQWA01. The sequence continues at coordinate 878 of JAGQWA010000083.1, forward strand.
ACATACCACTTTATATCTCCACCAGTCCAACTTCTCCTGTCATTATAAAATTTATATTGTGCTGGCGAGGTTATTGAGCTGGGAATAAAGTAACCGCTGCCCACATTGTCCTTTTTCTCAATTTCATCTTTTACCCAAATCTTTACCGCAACTTTTATTCTTTCGCCACTTCCTAAGTCAATTCCAGAAAATAGCGCAAAGTCTTTTGATGAACTCTCTAGAAGTTTTCCCTGAGTTAAACTATCAATTATCTCAACCGATGAATCATTTGAATACTTTAAGCTATAATAAATTGGCGTGCTAGCCAGATCAATGTCGAAGGGAGATAAGTTTTTGATTTTTATCTTAACATCGCCATTTACATAGCAATCAGAGCTAGATATTTCATAAACTTCGGCAAGGGCAATTTCGCGTTTTGAAAAGCTACCAACACCAAAATTGTCAATGTCCAAGTCATTTATAGTGGCATACTTTCTTCTAAATTGGAAAACAACATTTTGGCCTGAATAATTGCTTAAATCAAAATAATATGATCTCCACTTTCCATTAGTATTCAAAATCGAGTCAATAATGTCATAGCTTTTTCCATTGTTTGTAGAAATGGCAATGGTTGTGGTATTATTAAGGCGGTATTGAAAATGAAGAATTGCATTTGAGTCCAAAGCGGCTACCATAGGGCCATTAACGTACTCTACATATCTATCTATGGTAAACCTTGTGTATTTTGAATCAAATACTCCTCCCCCATAGTAATTGGTAACTTTTACTTCTTCTTCAACCGTGAAGTCTTTGGCCGATGTGAAATCAGATTCCTCAAAGTCAGTATAATACCTATGCATTACTCCTGTAGCCAACTTATTGAAAAAATAGCCAGTTTCTGTGTTGTTGTTGCCATTTGCATCATTGGGATGAAGAATGCTGGCTTTAACAAGATACTTCCCCCTATTTAATAGAAAACGAGAATTGGTAAGTTCAATTTTAATGGTGTCACCATACTTTAACACCTTATTACTTCGATGAAAAATTAATGTATCATGGTTACTGTTTTCAGATTCAATTTTGAATCTAACTGGTATTGAATCAGTTAATAGGTTAACAGAATCAGCACCTTGGTAAAACGCTTTAAGCCAAATTTTGCTTTGGTGATGGTCTTTACCATCATCGTCAACATGAACTTTAAATGCTGCAAAATCAACATTACATTGTGGCTTTATTCCTATGTAAGGAATCCGCCACCACTGTCTAGATTTACCTTTGCCAACAATTTTAAACCTAATGCGCTTTCCTTCAAATTGACTTAAGCTTATATGCTTGTTATTTGAGTAAAAATGCCGGCTGTTATATGGAGAATAAATGCTATCTAATAATTGCCAATTGGAACTATTTTCAGTTTGCGCATATATCTTCAATTTATAATCTGGTAGAATTTCATCGTTGTAACTTTTTCCCAAATCGAACTTTATTACCAACTCATCATTTAATCCAATAGGTTTTACAGTAGGTGACTCTAATTCAGCCAGATCTTTGCCATTGTTCATATAATTACTCAAAAAGTCAAACTCATTTTTTATTTCATTATACTCTACATTTATTCTAGTATAATATTTTTCTTCTAACAATGAAGCACCTATATATGGAAGGTCTATATAGTAAGTTTCTAGTTCCCCATTCTTAGCATTATTCAGCACAAACGAGTCTTTAGCTGTCTGTAATTCAACTAAATACTCATACTCTCCCTCAATGTATAAATTAAGTGCACCAATGTTTATGGTTTGGCCAACTCCAGGAAAAATGGTGTCTATGAACACTCTTTTAGTAAATACACTATCCACTATCCTATTTCGCAAAAGATTAACTTTAAAAGCAACAGTGTCATTAAACACCAAGGTATCAGACCAAATTTTAGAAATCGATGCATTTAGTCTTTCGCTTGAATCTGGAAAAGCACCATTAATATTTGGCAATGACAAAGAGTCTAAACTAAGGTCTATCAAACCTGAGTTACTCAATATGGATAGTTTAATATCAAGTCTATCGCTCCTCGTACCTAAACCTTTTAAGTAGTTTGAAGTTGGGGGGGAACTTCCTCTGTAGACAAACGCCTTTCTTTTTGACAATGAATGTGCTCTAAATGATTTACGTGCACTTGTCTCAGTTGGATTATTGTCGGCAATTACAAAATAGATTACCAAATTTTTAGATCGTTCGTAATTAAAATTGTTTTTCAAATATATAGTTATCCATGTATCTTTTTTTACTTGACTCTTGTACAATGAATCATCATAAACTAGTATACTACCCTTGCTTAGCTTATAGAAATCAGCAGAATACCCAAGATCATCTATTGATGAGTCTACTTGAGCCATATAGATTTTGATAGGAATGTCGTCAACTACCCTATCATCTTTACAATAAAATGATAAAGAGCTAATTATACCTTCCATTCCTATTTCTGACGATTCATATACCAGACCTGTTAGATGATAATTTGCTTGCGCAACCAAATGATCAATTGATGTACGATTTCCTGCACTTGTCGGAATTTGAACATTGGTTTGACCCGTCAAAAATCTTGAGCCAAACAGAGCAAGAAGTAGAATTAAATATTGTTTCATTGCCTTCAGTTTTTTCCTAAATTAATTTATTGCAACTACCACCTTCTTCGACACCAAACCAGACTCAAATCGACATTCAATAAAATAGATTCCTGGTTCAGGCATGTTAATACTCATGCGTTCAGAAGTCACCTTTCTTTCATCTTTAAGCTTACCAAGGCTGTTATATACCCTTACTTCTTTCGCATCAGCATAATTATTCAACGCTAAAGTTACCTGGCCCATGGTTGGGTTGGGGAATAGGGAGAACTGAGTCATTTCCGCTTTTGAAATGGATTGCGGACCGCATTCAGTGCTGTTTTCTTCTAAAACTCTCAAAGTATAATTACCTGGCGCAATGAGCGGACTAGGGAAAGTGAGATTAAGCCCAGATGGTGAGCCATTTGCATAGAGCGTGCCTTTTAATTTTAGTTCATGGTTGCCGACCAATTTGGCATCTTTTACCACTCCTTGCAGAATTACACAACCACGTGTGCCTTTTACAAAAGTGCATCGTGGTGGATCGCAGGCATATGAAATACCAGCTGGCAGGCCAGCCACAGCTCCTGTTTTACCAAGCCTTAAAGAATCTAAAGGGAGATTTTGGGTACCAAATGGAAAACTATCGCCCACATTGGCGGTTAGAACAAAAGCATATTCCTTGTTTATACAGGCTGGGGTGGAAATGCCTCCATCAGGATTCTCGGTTTGGTGATAAGGCATTGGAAACACACCAAAAGCCGTGTCGGGAATGGAAGAATCGGGTTTGCAAACCTGTGCGTTAACTGAAATTGTGGCGATAACAAATGCCAGAAGTAGTTTTATTTTCATGCTCGGTAAATAATTGATGCAATGTACCAAAATTGCAATTGAGTAGATTTGGACATTCTGATTTCAATACATGAAAAAATTTTGGTTAGCTGTTCTTTTCTTTCCATTGGCCATGAGTTTATATGCGCAATGCACGGTAAAGGGAGTAATTCTCGATTCAATGAGTAATAAGCCCTTGGTAGGCGCATCTATCTCTTTAGGCTCAACGGGAGTTTTTACCAATGCACAGGGTGAGTTTACCTTAAAGTTAAACGAGTCAGAAGGCATATTGGCCATTTCTATGGTAGGCTATGGCGCCAAGAACATTTCAGTTTCTTGCCATTCCGAAGTTTTGAATGTGCTTGCTCGTTTGCAGGTTTCAAATGCACTTCTCTCGGCGGTTACCATTACTTCTGACAGATATGAACAGCCATTGGCCGAGGTAACCGTTTCAACAGATTTAATAAAGCCAGCTTTGCTTGAGAGCACTAATGCCACTTCGCTTGATGAAGTGCTGGTCAAAATTCCCGGAGTTGATATAATTGACGGCCAAGCAAATATTCGCGGTGGCTCGGGCTTTTCTTATGGAGCGGGAAGTCGTGTTCTTTTATTGGTTGATGACATTCCTTACCTGCAAGCTGATGCTGGTTTTCCGCATTGGGACGATATTCCAGTTGAAAACATTGGCCAAATTGAAGTGGTAAAAGGAGCCGGATCTGCGCTTTATGGATCTTCGGCATTGAATGGAATTGTGAATGTGCGCACGGCTGAAAACACTTCGCAGCCCTACACCAAAGTAATGACTTTTGTGAACGTATATGGTCGCCCAGGCGATAGCATTAGCCAAGCTTGGTGGAACGAAAAACGCCCATTTGAACAGGGCCAGAGTTTTGCGCATAGAAGCATGTTGGGTAAAAAAACAGGCCTAACCATTGGCGGTTATCAAAAAGTGAGAGAAAGCTATAACCGCACTTTTTTCGAAGATTATAATCGCTTGTCGTTAGGGTTAAAACACCAAATTAATCATCAATTAAAAACGGGTTTTAACTCCAATTACAACAGCGGTAATGCTGGTGAGTTCTTCTTTTGGAAGAGTATAGATAGCCTGTATTCACCTGCACCTAACACGTTCTCTAACAACAAGTTTAGACGGTTTAATATTGACCCCTATTTGGTTTACATAGACTCTAATGCCAACAAACACAAGCTGCTTGGCCGATACCATTTTGTAGATAACCAGAGCAATAACAACCAAAGCAACAGTTCTAGATTGCTATTTGCCGAATATCAGTACCAAAAGCATTGGAAAAAGGCCGGAATTAAACTTACAAGCGGCGCGGTATTTACTACCTACGCTACCGAAGCGGCATTGTATGGCGACACTACGTTCAACAGTCAGAACTTGGCTACTTATTTACAGCTGAGCAAGAAATTAGGCACTCGGCTCAATCTTTCCGCAGGCTTTAGATACGAACATAACACCCTAAAAGCGCCTGAATTATTTGGTTGCGAAGTTGATCCTTTTACAGGCGAAATGATTTGCGACACGGTACCAAATGGAAGAATTACTGACGCCAAACCGGTGTTTAGAGCAGGTGCAAATTATCAGGCGGCCAAAGCCACTTTTATAAGAGCTTCGTGGGGACAAGGTTATCGTTTTCCAACCATTGCCGAGCGTTTTGTAAAAACCACTTTTGGTGGAATTCCTATTAGTCCGAATCCGAGTTTAGTTCCCGAAACTGGCTGGTCGGCTGAAATGGGTATAAAACAAGGTTATAAATTGAATAAACTGGTTGGCTTTTTTGATGCGACTTTCTTTTGGTCGAAATACCAAAACATGATGGAGTTTAATCTGGTTGACATATTTCCAACTGGATTTCAATCAATTAATGTGGGCGGAACCGATTTGAATGGGTTAGAATTATCGTTGGCTGGTCAAGGAAAAATTGGAAAAACTGAACATCAGTTTCTAATTGGTTATACGCACATCAACCCAAAATTTCAGGAGTTTGATCCAAGCGAAAATGCCTTCATTAACCCAACAACTGAAGGCGAAAAAAATGCTTACGGTTCATCGTCTCAAGAAAACGTACTCAAGTACCGGTTTAGACACACCATTAAGGCCGATTGGGAAATGAAAATGGGCATTTTCTCTTTAGCTGGTAGCGCTAACTATTATAGTTTTATGGAAGCCGTTGATGCTCCTTTTGAAGCTTTAATTGTGCCACAGTTGGGGGAGTTTAGGTCAAGACACCAAAATGGAGATTGGGTGCTTGGCGCAAGAGCATCTGCCACCTTTTTAGATGAGAAATTGAAATGCTCATTCTTAGCCAACAACCTGCTAAACCGCATGTATAGCCTTCGCCCTGGCTTAATGGAAGCACCGAGAAGTTTGGGAGTTAGAGTTGAGTTTAGGATACAGTAGGAATGAAATTAATCAAGTTGATATTGTTTCTTGTTGGAACTTTAAGTTTCTCAAACGTAAAAGCATTCACACGAGTTACTCATTAATTCGCATTATGATTCACAGAAAATGAGAGCAATGAAAAACTTAAAAGAAGAAATCAATTCCAGAATGTTGACAGACAAACAAAAAGCAATGCTAGAAATGAGCGAAATGGATATTAAAACTGGTAGATTAATCTCTCAAGAAGCCGTGAACACGCGAAACCTTAATTGGCTTAAAGCCCTTGCTTGAAAAAGCATTATATTCGGTAGTCATTAAAATTCGTATTTCAAAAATGACCGAAAGAATTGAAATAAACCCATCAATAATGCTTGGCAAGCCAGTAATAAAAGGCACAAGAATTACAGTTGAAATAATTCTTAGAAAACTCTCTGAAGGTGCGTCATTTCAAGACATTCTAGCCATGTATCCGCAGATTACGAAGCAAGAATTAGAGTCTATTGCCAGCAGAAATAGTCTATAAAACCTTTCTAACCCTGAAAGACAAAAACACCGCCGCAAAACTCAAACCAACTGTAAACCCAACCCAAACACCTGACGGACCAAGGTTGGTATGCTGTTGTAACAAATAGCCAATTGGAATGGCTAAGACCCAGTAACTAATTCCGGCAATTAATGTTGGTATTTTAACATCAGAAGCGCCACGTAGAATACCTGCTGCAAGCAATTGAATTCCATCCATTACCTGAAACAAAGCGGCAAAAAGCAACAGAACTGCTGCGATTTGAAGCACTTCAGTTTCGTTGATGAATAGCTCAGGAAGCTGCTTATTGAAAGTATAAATGCTAATGGCAAAAAGCAGCTGCAGCATAATGATCATGAAATAGAGCGACTTAATAGCTACTCCCAATTGATTGTGCTTTTTAGCTCCAAGCAAATTGCTAACCCTAATGGTTGCCGCTGAACCCAAGCCACTGGCAAACATGAAAGTAAAGGCCGACACCTGCAAAGCAATATGGTGCGCTGATGCGTTGGTTTTGCCGAGCCAACCCACCATAATAGCGCCAATTACAAAGGCTCCACCTTCCATTAAATATTGCAACCCAATAGGAAATCCCAACTTGATGATTTCTTTTATCTGCTTAGGAAACCAACCCAGTTTTAAGATGTAATGGCAATGACTTCTAAACGTTTTGTTGTAAAGAATTACGGCTACAATTAGCACCACCATCACCACTCTTGCAATAAAAGTGGCATAACCTGCTCCTAGTAAACCATAGGCATCAAAACCCCAGTTGCCTTCTATTAAAGCATAGTTTAAAGCAACATTTACCAAGTTGGACACAATGCTTACCACCATGGCTGGAATGGTAATTTCTAACCCATCTATAAAGTGTTTAAATGCCATGAATACGCCTAGTGGCAACATTGACCAACAAAGAACTTTGTAATACGGAATGGCAATCTCCACAACTTCAGGTGGCCAATCTAAATGAGCCAACACACCGTTTGTAGCCCATGCAAAAATGGCTAAGGGTGCCACGCAGATTATCATGGTTATGAGACCTGATGCTGTGGCTCTGGCAATCCCTTCGTTGTTTTTCTCGCCGTGGTAGTTGCCTACTCTGGTGGTAATTCCTGTGGCTAAACCAATAATTAAAACCAGATAAAGCACAAATACTGAGCTGGCTAAAGAAACAGCCGCCAATGGGGTTTCACCCAAATATTTGCCCACCATGGCAGTGTCAGCCAATTGGGTAATCATATGCCCCACTTGGCCCAGCATTACAGGCCACGCAATTTTTAAGTTGCGTTTGTATTCGGTTATGTATTGGGTTGAAAACACAGCCCGCGAAAGTAGATGAATCCTTTCAGGACGATGATTTCGACCCAAAAAACATATTGCCTACTTACAATAAGCTAAAAGAATTTGGTTACTATTTACTCAAAGCCATTTTTTTGCTTGACATTTCAACTCCATCAACTAGCAGCTTTGCTTGGTATATACCTGCGGAAAATTGGCTTAAATCAATGGTTATTGAACCTTTGGTTTCTTGTAAATCCATTCTTTTAACCATTTTGCCGTTTACATCATAAATGGCCAATTCTAGTTGCTTTTGCCTAGAGCTCAAACTATAGCTTATCTGTGTTTTATGCTGGAATGGATTCGGTGAAATATCAAATTCAATTTCTGAATCAATTACTTCATCTACAGAACTAAAAATGGGTGGAGTAGGAATATGATTACCCATTGCGTCAAACTTTACATCAGCGCACCATTGCACGGTACCACAAGCATTATTATAAGATACTCACGTGTTGTAAGTAGCACTTGGAATGGGTGGGTAGGTATGGCTGGTTTGGTTACCAGATCCTGAAGGCGAGCCATCACCAAAATCCCAGGTTAGTGCTTCAAGCAGCACGGCGTTTTCAGTTATATCTAATTGAACAGCATAACTACCAGGACCACCAGCGGGTGTTTGGCTAAATGTAGGGTCAATGGTTGTGTCTCTATAAATAACCATTTCATCCCATTCCACATTTTGGCTGTTATCTGTAACCTTAAGCCTGATAATTACTGAATCTGCGTATTGGTTTGGATAGCCATAAGGCTCTGCTATTTCGTCATCTGAAACTTGAGAAGGTTGGAACCACTCATAGGTGTATCCTGAAACGGTTGGGATGCCTATTAGGGCTGAATCATCATAACAAATGGTGGTGTCTGAGCCAGCATTTGCAAAGCTGTTTACCCAAACTGTAACAGTATCATAGTTTGTACAACCATTTGCATCAGTTGCCGATAATACATATTCTCTTGTGGTTGACGGCCATACAGTTGGATATAACGAACTGCTAGGTGCCATTTGGGTGGTCGGACTCCAAGTATGCGAACCTGTATGCCCTGAAACTGTTCCGTGTAATACAGGATCATCATTCGTGACCGATGAATGTGCTGCTCCCATATATCTATCTGGGCCGGCGTTTACGGTTGGGCCAGAAAGGGTTCTTACTTTTAATGTGTCGTGAGCCCACGTACAGCCGTTGAACAAGGTTAATACTACAGCGTACTCATGGTCTGGTTTGAAATAGTAACCGCTAAGGTTGAATGTGTCAGCTAAAGATGCGTTAACTAAAGTGTCGAAATAATTTAAATAATCCTGTTGAAACTTTGAACTATCACTTGCTAATGTGTCCGCATAATAATACCACAGCGTATCGATTATTATGGTGTCGAAACTAACCCCTTTTTCAATCCATTGAGTGTCGATTTTAACAAGAAATGTGTCAGCATTTTGGACGTAAGTACTACTGTCATATGCAAAAGGTTGACTGTATTCCCAAATGGTCCATTTAAGCGAATCGAATGACCCCGAACTACCATGTCCATGTGCGGTTAAAGTTCCGTAACCTCCACAAATTAAAGTGTCTGAGCTTACCACGGCCTCTAACTCTGTTGATATTGAAACAACCTTCGAGTAAATTGATATGTCGTCACAATCATTTTTTGCCGTCAGTGTTATCTTATAAGATTTACCCCTTTGCAAGGCTGCGATTAAGGACAGATTCATTTTAGATATCCTTCCACCGTAAAAGGTGTCCAGTGAATTGTCTGGATAATGAGTTGTTGAACTTAAGCATTGGGAAGTCATAGTATTGAATTCGCAAACTGAAATTCGATATTTTGTTTCATTTAGTGTCGGGCTTCCATCAATCCAAACATTTTTTTCATTATATATTATGCTGTCAACATTGAATTTTGCTCGCTGTTTGCCAACATTTAACCAGCCACGCTCTGGTGTTCTAATTCCGTATTGGGGGAAAGTATCTTTCAAATGA
>JAGQWA010000084.1 GCA_020437725.1 Bacteroidota bacterium
TACGAGGTGGCAGAAGAAGAATTTGCCCTTTGTGAATTTGCTTGTACTTCTAAAATTCCAGTTACCGACATTATTCGTCAAGGACTAGATCTTATTGAAAAAGAAGGATAAAAATCACATCTGAGAAATGTTAGCAGATAGATTAAAAGAAAAAGTAAGTAAGGCACTACTCGACCTTGCTGAAAACATAAAACCAAAAGTGGCCAAAGGCAAGCCTTTTCACTTTTTACATTCGTTTTATGATGGGAACTACACTCTTATGTTCCAACCTGGAACTACTACGAAAGGTAAAGTTCACCTGAGAGACGGTATAGATTCAAAGCGCACCATGTTTACCGTGGTAATTGCAATGATTCCATGTCTTCTATTTGGTATGTGGAACGCAGGTCACCAGCACTTTGCTCCTATTATTGAAATTGCTGAAAGACTTATTTCGGCCATTAGTCTTGATAGCTTGAGCCAAGAAGTGCTTTGGGCAAAGATTAATGCCTTGGCTGCAGTTGATGGCGGTTTGGCTGATGCCATGTATGAAGCTGGTCGCCGCAATTTAGAAGGACCAGAACTTCTTAGCTACATCATGCCTTCAATTGAAAATATTGCTGATGCTGGCTTCTTTTCTAAATTCATTTATGGTGCCATAAGGGTGCTGCCAATTGTGGTGGTTTCTTATGTTACAGGATTAGGAATTGAATTTGCCGTTGCGCAAATGAAAGGCCACCCTATTGCAGAAGGTTTCTTAGTGTCGGGTATGCTTATTCCTTTAATTATGCCCGTAACCATTCCTTTATGGATGGTAGTTGTAGCTACTGCATTTGCGGTAATTATTGGTAAAGAGATTTTTGGTGGAACGGGTATGAATATTCTAAATGTTGCTTTAACGGCAAGGGTGTTCATTTTCTTCGCTTACCCAACGTCAATTTCAGGCGACAAAGTTTGGATTCAAGATTTAGTTGATGGTGCATCGGGCGCTACTGCACTTGCCCAAGCATTTGAAGGTGGCGTGGCTGGCTTAAGCTGGAGTTGGTTCGATATGTTTATTGGCTCCATTCCAGGCTCAATAGGCGAAACTTCTACATTAATGATTTTAATTGGCGCTGCCATTCTAATCGCAACAGGCATTGGAAGCTGGAAAATTATGCTTTCAGTAATGCTTGGCGCAGGTGTAATGGGCATCTTATTAAACATTGTTGGTGGAATGGAAGGTGTAGAGAACCAATTCCTAGCTGTTCCATTCTATTACCACTGGGTAATGGGCGGTTTGGCATTTGGCGCAGTTTATATGGCTACAGACCCTGTAACTGCATCGCAAACCGAAAAAGGCAAATGGATTTACGGATTCTTAATCGGATTTTTCGCCATTTTGGTAAGGGTTCTAAACCCTGCATACCCAGAAGGCATTATGCTGGCAATACTTTTCTTCAACGTATTTGCCCCATTAATTGACCATTATATAGTTGAAGCTAACATAAAAAGACGTTTGGCATATGCAAAGGGATAGTAAGGTTTACAGTATAGTATTCGCTACTGTTATTTGTTTAGTATGTGGAGTACTACTTGCGGCTGTAAACGAAGCCACAAAAGATGATTACAAAACCAACTTACGAGTTGAGAAAAAATCAAATATTCTAGCTGCGGTTAAATACCCTTTGGCTGGTAAAACTGGTGCTGAAATCGAAAAAATTTACGACGAAGTAATTGCAGCAACAGTTATTAATTCAAAAGGCGAAGAAGTTGAAGGCGATGCGTTTTCAATTGCATTAAAAGCTGAAAAGAAAAAACCAGTTGAAGAAAGAAGCCTTCCATTGTTTGTTTATGCCAACGAAACTGGTGAGAAATTCTATATTCTTCCAATGCGTGGTAACGGACTCTGGGGACCTATTTGGGGTTACATTTCACTTAAGCAAGATTTAAATACCATTTATGGCGTTGTTTTCGATCACGAAACTGAAACCCCTGGTCTTGGTGCAGAAATTACCAAACCTTGGTTTCAAGAACAATTTGAAGGCAAAAGCAGTTTAAATGGCGAAAAAGTTGACATAGTTGTGCTTAAAGGAAAAGGTAACCAACTAAACGAACACAGTGTTGACGGTATATCTGGAGCCACTATTACAGGTAATGGTGTAAACAGCATGCTTGCCGAAGATCTTAATGCCTACCAGAATTATTTCAAAAAATTAAATTAAAAGCCACTTATGAGTACTGAAGTAGCTTCTAAACCAATTAAGACCAGCGAGCCATTGTTCTCTAAAAAGAACATGCGCTTGCTATCTGACCCCCTTAACGAAAACAACCCAATTACCGTACAGGTACTTGGCATTTGCTCTGCTTTGGCAGTAACAGCCCAGGTTAAGCCAGCCTTTATTATGGCATTGGCCGTAACTTTTGTAACTGCCGCATCAAATGTTTTCATTTCACTTTTAAGAAACCTTATACCGGGTAATATTAGAATTATTGTGCAACTTACCATAGTTGCAACCATGGTAATTCTTGTTGACCTCGTGCTTAAAGCTTATGTTTACGATGTAAGTAAACAACTCTCCGTATTTGTTGGTCTCATTATTACCAACTGTATTATTATGGGTAGGCTTGAGGCATTTGCCATGGGCAATAAACCTTGGGCTTCTTTCTTAGATGGAATTGGAAACGGACTCGGTTATGCTGCCATTCTAATAATTGTTGCCATTATGCGCGAAATATTGGGCTCAGGCACATTACTTGGATATCAAGTTGTTCCACAATTTATGTACGATGCTGGTTTTGCCAACAACAACTTAATGGTTGTTCCTGCAGGTGCGCTTTTCGCGGTAGGTATAATCATTTGGGTGCAACGTGCACAGAATAAATATTACGAAACTGAATAATTAGGCTGTTATGGAATTCATGGATTACTTTAATACGTTTATTAGATCAATCTTTATTGAGAACATGATTTTTGCCTATTTCTTAGGTATGTGTTCTTACTTGGCGGTTTCTAAAAACGTAAAAACTGCCGTTGGACTAGGTGCAGCGGTAATTTTCGTACTAACTCTAACAGCTCCACTAAACTGGTTAATTAAATCAGCTTTTTTAAACGAAGGCTCATTAGAGTGGATTAGCGCCAGCTTGGCCGATGTTGACCTTAGTTTCCTTAGCTATATCATGTATATCGCCGTAATTGCATCAGCGGTACAATTGGTAGAAATGGTGGTTGAAAAAGTATCTCCAGCCCTTTATGGTGCACTGGGTATATTCTTGCCACTTATTGCGGTTAACTGCTCAATTTTAGGTGGTTCGCTTTTTATGGCACAAAGAGAGTATAACTTAGGCGAGACAGTTGCTTTCTCATTAGGTTCAGGCATTGGCTGGTTTTTAGCCATTGTAGCCATTGCAGCCATTAGAGAAAAGATTAAATATTCTGATGTTCCTAAACCTTTACGTGGTTTGGGCATTACCTTTATTATAACCGGTCTCATGGGCATTGCCTTCATGAGTTTTTCAGGAATTAAGCTTTAAAAATTACCCATGTTAATAGGAAGTAGTTTAGTAACAGTAGCCGCAGCCAGCGCCATTATAGTTGCTGTGGTAATTCTTGTTCTTGTAGGCGTTTTAATGTTTGCACAAAGCAAGCTTTTGCCTCAAGGCGAAGTAACAATTAACATCAACGGCGAGTCTGATTTACAAGTAAAACCAGGCGCCAACCTTTTAAATGTTTTGGGTAGCAATAAAGTGTTTCTTCCATCAGCTTGTGGTGGTGGTGGTACTTGCGCTATGTGCAAATGCCAAGTGCTTGATGGTGGTGGCGATGTGCTTCCAACTGAGCAAGGCCACTTAACCCGTAGCGAACAACTTGACCATTGGCGCTTAGCTTGCCAAGTGAAAGTGCGTGGCGACATGAAAATTCATGTTCCAGAAGAAATATTTGGTATCAAGAAATGGGAATGTACCGTTCGTTCTAACGATGGTAAGGCCACCTTTATTAAAGAATTTGTGGTTGAATTACCAGAGGGCGAAACACTTGATTTCCAAGCTGGTGGTTATATTCAAATAGACGTGCCAAAAGGAGAATACAAATTCTCTGACATGGTAATTGAAGACAAATACCGCGACGACTGGGATAACTTTAAAATGTGGGATTTAGTTACCAAAGTAGATGAGCCTATTTTTAGAGCGTACTCCATGGCCAACCACCCAGCTGAAGGTAACATCGTAATGTTGAACATTCGTATCGCAACTCCGCCTTGGGACAGAGCTGCTGGTAAGTTCATGGACGTTAATCCTGGTATGTGTTCTTCATTTGTATTTACACGTAAACCTGGCGATAAAGTAATGGTTTCTGGCCCTTACGGTGAATTCTTCATTAAGCCAACCAATAAAGAAATGGTTTACATTGGTGGTGGTGCTGGTATGGCTCCGTTAAGAGCACATATCTTCCACCTATTCCACACCATGAAAACTGATAGAACAGTTTCTTACTGGTATGGTGGTCGTTCTCTTAGAGAATTGTTCTACACAGAACACTTCAGAGCTATTGAGAAAGACTTCCCTAATTTCACTTATAACATTGCTCTATCAGAGCCATTGCCAGAAGATAACTGGGAAGGCCCTGTAGGCTTTATTCACGCTGTGGTTAGAGATAACTACCTAAGCAAGCACGAAGAGCCAGAAGAGATTGAATACTACTTGTGTGGACCACCAATGATGAACGACGCGGTATTTGCCATGTTAGATGAATTGGGTGTACCACCAGAGAACATTGCATTTGACGATTTCGGCGGATAATTCTTTACCAAAATCGATTAGCATACAAAGCCACGGCAATTTTGTCGTGGCTTTTTTGTTTAATGAAAATATTTTATGAAGGCCTTCAAACGAAAGCACAAAAAGGCTCAGCCAATGTGTTCGGCAAATAATCAAGATATTTTCTGCACATAAATAACATGTTTTGAAAGCGCCACGTTAATTATTATTTGAAATGAGGGTACTAATTACGTTCATGTTACTTGCAATTACTGTAACATCTTCCTGTTATAAAGACACCAAAACCAACCGATGTGCTTACGAAAACCCAATAGACTTTGAAAACGAATGCCGCGATGTAGATGGGTATATAACTTTTGGTGGTACTTCTAACGTCTTGGCCTATAAACCTATTGGCTTAGAACAATTTCAACCTTCTTACAACCCTCACAATGCAAACGAAATTGCCTATGTGTTAAACCCTAAAACTCGTGACAACATAAAGGGCCACGTAGTGGTTGCCAATTTGGAAACTGGAGTGCATAGGTTTGTTTCTTGGTTAGATGACGGCTATGAAACATCTAAAGTACTCTGGTCTAAAAATGGAATGCTGTACGTTTCGGGCAGGGGAATTGTGGATCCTAAAACTGGCGATTATCAACCAGTTAAAAGCCCCTTTAATATCAGCTTTGTTGAATGGGATGCTGAAGGAAACAAATTATTTGGGTGGATATCACGACATTTCAATGACTCCAGTGAACGCTATTGGAAAACCAATTATCCTGGTTATAAAATGGTGACTATTTCGTGGCCAGAATTAATAGTCGAGCCTAATCCATTGTTTAAGGACATGGAAATATTACCACAGGTCACCTCTATTTCGTCTCAAAACGAAATAAAGTTTGGCAAAGACGGCGTGCTTTATTACACCAATGTTGACAACTATGATAAAAAACTATTGTTCGACTCCGATGTTAAAATTGGAGGGGAGGTAATGACTACGAATGGTCAAAAAATGGAAATGAATTATTCTTTGCCAGCAAATCACATGGCATTTTCAAAATTAAAAAGGGCAAAAACAAACAATACCGAATTAAAAAAGGCTGCCCAAATAGGCAATACCATAGTATAGCTCTTTCCCCGAATAGCGATAAAATTATTGCTGAACGTAGAGACATTGAAGCCGAACGTGATGGCACCTATATTTCAGAAACCACCCGTTTGGTTATAATGGATATTAATGGTTGTAACGAAAAAATTCTGTTTGAAGATTGGGATGGATATGTAGAAGGAAGACCTTAACGATTTTTAGAACTAACAAAACCCTATAGCCACTGCATTTGGCAAAATGCTAAACTTGCAGCATGAAAAAATGGATGCTTTTTGGTTTAATTGTGGTTGCAATTGCTGCTACTGTTTATTTTCTTTTTTTTCGTGAAAAGACCACTTGGCAAAAGGTTGATGACAATAAACCACAGGTAGAAGTAATTAAAGGCCTTCAGACTTGCCCAGTTTGCGGTTACCAGGCCATGAAAGATGATGGTACAATTTGCCTTAACTGTGGGAAAACAATCAGCACTCAAAAAGCAATGGAAGAGGGCGTTTCAACAAACGATTTAC
Organism: Bacteroidota bacterium; assembly: GCA_020437725.1. Classification (GTDB taxonomy): domain Bacteria; phylum Bacteroidota; class Bacteroidia; order CAILMK01; family JACPUW01; genus JAGQWA01. The sequence goes on from JAGQWA010000084.1 coordinate 6,337, forward strand.
TCATGCTTGAACAACTGGATTATTTCTCTAGAGATACTGTAAATCTAATAGTGGATTTATTTGGGCCCAAGGTAACTGACAAAGGCTATCCTAAAGATCCTAATTGGAAACCACACCCCAATGTTGATGCCGGGCAGGTTAACGAGTTTTTGCGCATTAGAGTAGATGAACTTCCCGCTGTTAAAAAAGAACTGGCCGATACAACTAAAAATCAATAGCGCACCAAATGCAGTTTATGCCAGCTGGTTTCAGTTCTAATTTCAATAAAATAAACTCCTGCTACTGTATTGCTAATTGGCAAAACCGTTGCGCTTTCGTAATCAGCAAAACTCACAACCAATCTTCCAGAAGGGTCGTAAACTGAAATTTGAGCTGTTTCATTTTTAGGTAAGCGTACTTTAAGCTCACCATTGTTTCTAAACAACCAATCGTCAACTTCTAGTTTTTCAATTATCTCAACTTCGCCAATACCAGTAAAACAATAATCAGCTGGTAAAAACTTGCGGTTTACAAAAGTTGAGCATAGCAACGACTTGTTTTTGCCACCATGATAAAGGCTATCTACATCTAAAATTACCTTGGCAATGTCAATAAATTTAGAACTGCTACTTAGCATGTAAAGCGAGCCTAACACAAGCGCATCAGTGGTGTCGCTGCCAAGTTCAGTCCACACATTCATTAAGGCAGAAGAGAAAATCTCGCCGTTATAGTAAATGTTTTCACCCTTGTCAAAGTCGGCCATGGTTTTATTGGCATCACAACTTCTACCTTCCCAAAATTCGTTATGGCCATCCCAGTTATAAAGCTTTTGCCATTCATAATCGGTAATTGAACGAGAATATGAGCATGCCAGATAATCGCACAAACCTTCGTCAAGACTATTTCTTTCGTATGCCGCCAGCGAATTCAAGTTGGCGTTGTATGATATTGCATGACCAAACTCATGTATAACCACGTCAGCATCTTCGGCATCGTCAACATGTGGTGAACCTTCTATACTATACCCATACTCTAAAATACCCCTGCCCAGTTTTGGCTCGCCAGTTTCTCTGGTAAATGAAGAATTATCAACTGGAGCCGTTCTAGAATTCACTTCAATTTGATATTTCATTAGCGAATCGAAACCTAAAGAATCAAGTAGATAATGAAAGCTAGTGATATGATAAAGCGCGTTTATTTGGTCAAATCTGGGATCGGCTCTTGTAAAATCAAACGTATCAATTCTTGAATTGGCAGGCACAAAGTTTTGATTGGTTGGTTCAACCATTTTCACAAATCGGTTTTCGGCCCAAAATGAATCACTTAAGTAGCGCAATTCGGTGGTTTTTAGCTTGCGTGCATTTGTTAATTGAATATCATCCTTTCCATCACCATTTTTAAATACGGTTTGCTCTGATTGATTAGGGTCTGGATAGAATACATATACGTAAACCAGGGAGTCTGGCCCCATATAAGGTTCGGTTAAGTATCGTCCTAAATCGCGCGAATGACTAAAACCCGATTCTGTTTTTATTTCTTCATACCATTTTCTTTCTTCAGGATAATACACATCGGCTACTTTGCCCAACTCGGGTTTTATGCCGTTGAAAATAACGGTGGTTTTTCCTGGCAGTTGGGCTAATTTTTCTTCATTAAGTGTTGGCCATGAATTGGTAAATGCCATTTTTTGAAAAATGCTTACCACCTTAAAGTCTTTGCTAAGATTTACCTTTACTTCGGTACCATAAATAGGCAATTGATTATACAATTGGGTAAACGTAATATGAAATCCGAGCGGGCTTTGCTTAAAATATTGCGATTGCAATTCTGAATTTACGGGCTGCAACTCAGGATAATTTGCTTCTAAAAATTGCTTGGTTACCTGCACCACATTTTGTTCTGTTGCTGGAAGTTGCCTTCCCTTAAACTGATGAATGTTGTTTGCTGTTTTGTTTATCCAATTGCTAAAATATTGTTGCTGATAATCTAGGTTTTGGGCAAACGAAAAAATTACACAAAACAGAAGTAGGTTAGAGAGGTAAAGCCGTTTCATTGCAATAGGTTTAAAGGTTGAATTTACTAAAATATTCGTTGTGAAGCTCAAAGTCATCAAGCGGCAATTCTATCTCTAATTGGCAAGTTTCTTGGTAAATAGCGTTAATTATCGACAAATTATGGCGTTTCACCTGTTTCATTACATCTTCCATTTGCTCGTAACTGAAGGAAATTTTGAGAATTTCTCGCTCAAAATCATCTTCAAAAGTTGATTCATCTAAAGCCAATTTGGCGGCTGTTTTATAGGCATTTATTAAACCTGGCACGCCTAGCAATGTTCCGCCAAAATACCTTACAACTACCACCAAAACATGAGCTACGTTGGCACTTCTAATTTGGTTTAGAATAGGTGTTCCGGCTGAATTTGAAGGTTCTCCATCGTCATTAGCGCGGTAGGCTCCATTCTCTTCGTTAATTAGATAGGCATAGCAAACATGTCGCGCTTTTGGATGAAGACTACCTATTTCTTTGAGATGAGCTTCCACATCATTAACCGAATCAGCTCTATAGGCATAGCCATAAAACTTGCTTCCTTTATCTTTAAATAATGACTCTCCGGGAATTTTAATTGTACTAAAACTAGCCATTGGCCCGAAAGTACAACAAGAAAATAGCCACACAGGCCAGGCATATTCCCAATAGCTTTTGCCTATTTATTTTCTCATTGAAAATAATAACCGAAAGAAGAGAACTTAACACCAAAATAGCCGTTCCGTTTAATGGGAAAATAACTGCGGCTTTTAGGTTTATATGTTTAAGGGCTTGAAGAAAAAAGTAGATAGAACCATAGTTTACCAAGCCAAGAACTAGCCCCCAAAACAAATGTTCTTTTTGAATTGACGCTTTTCTAACTAATAAAACGGCAACACCAATTATTCCAGCAGTGGTAAAAATGAGCCACGATAAAATATGTTCAGCTGCGTGAGATGAAGTATCTCTTGCCAATTTTAATAGAATATCAACTAAGCCGTAGGCTAAAAACACAATTACGGGCAACCATTTTTGGTGAATTTCAATGCTCTTTTTGCGGCTTGCCGTACTTATCAATATGGCCAAAACTGATAATGCCACCCCAGCAATTTGAAGATTAGTTGGACTTTCATTATCAATAATTAAAAAGGCTACAAAGGGCAAAACCAAACTAATACGGGTTACCATACTGGTTAAAGAAATGCCATGAAACTTGGTAGTTAGCGCAACCAAATAAAACGACGAAATGAACAAAATACCCAATAGCGAAGTAGCCGTAAGCATTTTACTATTCACCATTTGAAATTGCTGGGTATGCCAAGCCAAAATTCCACCAAGCAAACAACACACAGCGTAGTTAAAAACTACCATTGGAAACATGTTGCTCAATTGCTGAGATGCTTTCTTAAAAATGAGATAAATGGTGCATGAACACAAAATGCTTAAGGCAAGCCAAATCATAACATTAACTTAACTTGATTATAAATGTTCCGCTAACACATGTCATGTAATCAGGTTTTTTTTTGAATATTTGGGCAGGCAAGCGATTAACAGCAAGTAGCGTAAATGGCAAATGTAGACTTATCGTATTTGAACGAAATTTCTGGCGGAGATAAAGAGTTTATCGACGAAATGATAAACACCTTTTTAGAGGAAACTCCAAAAGATTTAGCGGCAATTAAAGAGCATAGTGACTCTAGCAATTGGACAGAAGTTGGCAAAACAGCTCATAAGCTTAAATCATCAATTAAAATGTTTGGCTTGGGTAATTTAAAGGACGAAGTGCTTGATATTGAAATGAGTGGTAAAAACAACCAAAATGTAGATTTATTGGCTGGTAAAGTTGAAACCTTTATTGCCAAATGCCACGAAGCCATGGAAGAGTTGAAATTACATCTCTAAACCTTCGTGAAGCACTCTTAAAATACCATCGCTTAATCCAAATTTGGGCACAAAGATTTCAGTTGATTTTGCCCATTTCATAATGTTCAAGAATATTTTAGTTGCAGGTAGAATTACATCTACCCTATCAGAGCGCATTCCAAAATAAATAATTCGCTCTTCGTAAGAATGCTTATCAATTAGGTCGTATAACACCTGTAGTTCTTGGTAGCTTATTCTTTTATCTATTCTACTTCCATTAAGTT
>JAGQWA010000085.1 GCA_020437725.1 Bacteroidota bacterium
TATAAGTAACAGGTTCAGTATGTTTTAACGAAAGGTCTTCTAATTCGCTTTTAATAGCATAGAGGCCAAGTCTATGTGCTAGTGGCGCGAATAAAAAAAGCGTTTCAGATGCAATTTTAAGCTGCTTGTTACGGGGTAATGAATCAAGCGTGCGCATGTTGTGAAGCCGATCGGCCATTTTCACTAAAATAACCCTAACATCTTCTGCTAGAGTTAGCAGAATTTTCTTGAAATTTTCGGCTTGAGTTGAGTTTGTTTTGCCAACTATTCCAGAAACTTTGGTTAATCCATCAATAATTTGAGCTATTTTTTTACCAAATAGTGCTTCAATTTCTTCGAGAGTAACTTCGGTATCTTCTACCACATCGTGCAATAGTGCCGCCACAATAGATTTTGTGCCCAAGCCTATTTCTCTTGCACAAATAGTTGCCACCTCTACAGGGTGAATAATATATGGCTCGCCACTTTTGCGTCGCATTCCATGATGCGCTTCCATTGAGAATTGAAAGGCTTTTCTAACCAGTTTTAAAGAATCGCTGGTTAAAGAGGGTCTGCACGCTCGCAATAATGTTCGATAAGCGTTCAGAATTATACGCTCATCGTCTGCCGCACTGAAAGTTTTTCTTGCCATAGCTTATTAAAGGAAGGTATGCAAAAATGAAGTTTTGACCAACAAACAAGCCCATTTTAGGAGGTAATAAATTATCTCAAAAATTTTGTGCGTATTGTTAGAAAACCATTTACTTTCGCACTCACTTTTTGCGGGTGTGGCGGAATTGGTAGACGCGCTAGACTTAGGATCTAGTGCCGCAAGGCGTGGGGGTTCGAGTCCCTCCACCCGCACCTCTCCTAGAGAATTATTATTTCCATGCATTTAGATTTTAAAAACGAAGACAATCTTCAAGGTATTTTGTCAATGAAGGTTGATGAGGCCGATTATGCCTCTAGCGTAATTGACTCTCTAAAAAAGTATCAAAAATCAATGTCGTTTCCGGGCTTTAGAAAAGGTAAAGCCCCAATTGGTTTGGTAAAAAAGCAAATTGGAGACGATGTGTTAAGAGAAGAAGTTAATCGAGTAGTTGTTGATTCAGTTAATAACTATATGAACGAAAATAAAGACAAGTTCATATTTCAACCTCTTGCTCTTGATACCAAAATTGATTGGGAAAAGGACAAAGATTTTTTGTTTGAATTTAAATTGGCACTTAAGCCTGAATTTGAGTTAGACCTTGATTCTTTAAAGAAAATTGAAACATTTAAAGTTGAAATTTCTGATGAAGAATTAAACACCGAAATTGAAGAGTTGAGAAGCCAATACGGAGATATTGAACAATTAGAAGAATCAGCCGGCGGTGAGCATGAAGTAATGGTTTTCCGAGTTCAAGAATTGAACGACGAAAGCAGTGAACCACTTGATGGCGGTTTTGCTAAAACAGTGAGACTCGATTATAAAAATTATTCTGATGCTTTTAAAAAGCTATTTAAAGGCAAAAAGAAGGATGATCAACTTACTGTAAACATTAAAAAAGACCTTCCAAAGAAAGATGTATTAGCGGCATTTGAGATAGACAGTAAAGTGTACTCTGACCTAAGTACAAATTGTTTGATTACTATTCAAGGTGCCATTAATTTAACCCCAGCAGAATTAAACGAAGCCTTTTTTGAAAGAGTATTTGGCGATGCTGAAATTAGAACTGAAGAAGCTTTTAAAGCAAAGCTGAATCAATTATTGACCGATAGATACAGCAACAGAGAAACAAACAGATTAACAAAAAGCATTAAAGACTTTTTGTTAGAGAACGTTACTGTTGAAATTTCTGAAACATACATGAAGGAGTGGGTTGAAAGAAATGAAGAAGGTTCAGAAAAGCTTGATGAAAAGGTTTCTGAGTATATAAAATCGGCTAAATGGGATTTAATTAGCAACCAATTGGCTGAAAAATATAATCTTTCAGTTAAAGCTGAAGAAGTAAAAGCCGCAATTAGATTAAGATTCTTTTCAGAAGGAATGGCTTATTACAAAAGCCAAGACGAAATAGAGCAAATGGTGGAACAATTCTATAACTACGATGGTTATAGAATGAGCGTTGAACAAAACATTTTTGACACGAAAATTACAAGGTCTATTCAAGAAAATGTTTCTTTGAAAACAACCAAAGTGTCTAAAACGCAATTTGAAGAAAAAACAAAATAAGATCAACCACCAAAATGAGTTCAGAATTTAAAAATATTGGTAAAGAGTTTACCAAATATGCCAAGAGCGATAGAAATATTTCAACTTCTACCCTAGAAGATTATTATAAGATAACAAACTACATTACGCCAAACGTAATTGAAGAACGTCCTATGAATATGTCAATTATGGACGTATTCTCTCGCTTAATGATGGACAGAATTATTTTTCTAGGAGTACCCATTGTAGATGATGTTGCCAATATTATACAAGCTCAATTATTGTTTCTTGAATCAGTTGACTCTTCGAGAGATATACAGATGTATATAAATAGCCCTGGGGGTGGGGTGTATGCTGGCTTGGGAATGTATGATACCATGCAATACATTGCGCCAGACGTAGCTACTATTTGTACCGGTATGGCTGCATCAATGGCATCGGTGCTTTTGTGCGCGGGCGCTAAAGGCAAAAGATCTTGCTTAAAGCACTCTAGGGTAATGATTCACCAACCAATGAGCGGTACACAAGGCCAAGTTTCTGATATGGAAATTGCCTTAAAGCAAACATTAAAAGTAAGAGACGAACTTTACAATATTTATGTAGAGCATACAGGCCAAAAATTTGAAAAAATTATGGCAGATTGTGATCGTGATTATTGGATGTCTTCAAGCGAATCGAAGGAATATGGCTTGGTTGACGAAGTTTTAATGAAGAAATAAATTAGAATGAGCAACACAGAGTACTGCGCATTTTGTTGGCGAAATAAAGATGAAGTAAACCTTTTAATAGAAGGAAAAGAAGGTTACATATGTGATGTATGTGTATCCGAAGCCAATAAAATTGTTAGCGCAGAACTGGCCAACAAGCGCAAAAATGTTGGCGACTTTAGTGTTCATTCTCCAAGTAAGATTAAGGCGTTTTTAGATGAATATGTAATTGGCCAAGACGAAGCCAAAAAGGTAATTTCAGTTGCCGTATATAATCACTACAAACGCCTTAAACATGAACAAAAGAGCGGAATAGACGATGTAGAAATTGCCAAGTCTAATATTATAATGGTGGGTGAAACTGGAACCGGTAAAACGCTTCTTGCACAAACCATTGCCCGCATTTTAAATGTTCCTTTTTGTATTGCAGATGCTACAGTTGTTACTGAAGCAGGTTACGTTGGCGAAGACGTGGAAACCATTCTTACCAGGTTACTGCAATCAGCTAATTATGATGTTGCAGCCGCAGAGCGCGGCATTGTGTACATAGATGAAATCGATAAAATAGCTCGTAAGCGCGATAATCCTTCAATAACCAGAGATGTTTCAGGTGAGGGAGTTCAACAAGCAATGCTTAAACTGCTTGAAGGTAGCATAGTTAATGTTCCGCCTAGTGGTGGACGCAAACATCCTGAGCAGAATTTAGTAGCCGTGAATACTAAAAATATATTGTTTATATGCGGCGGTGCTTTTGATGGTTTGCGCGATATTATTCTAAAAAGGCTCAACACATCTTCTATCGGCTTTAAAAATGCAGATAAGCAAAAAGCCGAATACCGTGGCAAAAATCCTTTTCAATTTGTGATGCACCACGACATAAAGGAGTTTGGGTTAATTCCTGAATTAGTGGGTAGGTTGCCAGTACTCTCTTATCTAAACCCGTTGGATAAAGAAGCGTTAATGGATATTTTGGTAGCACCAAAAAACAGCATTATTAAGCAGTTTAAAAAACTGTTTGAAATGGAGAATGTTGAATTAAAAGTTACCGATGAAGCACTAGAGCGAATAGCTGAATTGGCATTAGAGTTAAAGCTCGGAGCACGCGGGCTGCGTTCTTTAATGGAAGCAGTAGTTCTAGATAAGATGTATGAAATACCTGATAACCCTGAAATTAAAGAAGTAATATTAGATCTTGAATCGGTTAACAATCAGCTTAATCACGAAAAGATTTTAAGACTAAAAGCTGCCTAAGAAGAGCATTTATTTCAACACTTTTTTTTTATTATTTATCTCTTCGCCAAAAAACATTCTCGCAGTTTTTTGAAATGAACTGGTTAAATCAGAAACCCAAAATTTATCATCAGCAATATTATTGGCTTCAGTAGATAATAGGTCTCTGGCAGTTAAATTATCTAGTACTGCTTGAGCTACTGGAATTGTGCTGTCTAATATTTTTACGTTTTTGTCAAGAAAGCTGGCTATTTCGGCGCTAATAAGTGGGTAATGCGTGCAAGCTAAAATTAATGAATCAATGCCAGCTAGTTTTGGTCGAGTAATATAGTTTTCTATCAATGCGTGTGAAATGCTATTGTTTATAAAACCTTCTTCAATCATATTAGCCAATAACGGTGTGGCTAGTTCAGATACCTTATTTACCCCAGCATTGGTAAGTTTTGTGAAATAAACTTTTGAAGAAATGGTTCTTTTGGTGCCGATTACCCCCACATGTTGGCTATTAAACTCGGCAGCAGTGGCCACCACGGGGTCAATTACATTAATAATTTTATCGTTTCCCCATTTTTTAATTAAACTGTCATAGGCCGAAACCGAAGCTGAATTGCAGGCAATTACCAAAAGTTTGCAACCTGAACCAAAAAGAAAATCTGCAATTTGGTTGCTATACTTAATAATAGCTTTTGGCGATTTGTCTCCGTATGGCAGGTGTACAGTATCGCCAAAATAAAAAAGCGTTTCACTAGGTAAAACGCTTTTTATAGATTTTGCAATTGTTAGACCCCCAATTCCTGAGTCCATTATTCCTATTGGTGATGTATTATTGACCATTGGTTGCAGCTCCTTGTTCAGGAAGTTTAATGCCCAATTTGTCCATTACCAATTCTGTAATGTCGGCATTTTCATCTTTATAGAAAAACGCCACGCTCGAATCTAGAACATAATCGTAGCCTTTGTCTTTTGCTATTTGATCAATTACACTTTTTATTTTTTCGCTTATAGGCGCCATGGCTTCTTGTTCTGCCAAATACAAGGTTTTCTGTGTTGATTGATAGTAATTTTGGTATCTAAGTTTTGCACTTTCTAATTGAATAATATAGTCTTCTTTATCTGCTTCGCTAAGAGTAGAATATGCGTTGCTATATTCTCTTGCAAGAGCTTGATAGGTTGAATCAAACATTGATAGTTTTACTTGATGCACTTTGCTAAGCGAATCTATTTTGGTTTGCGCTTTGGCGTATTCTGGCATTAGTTGAACAATCTGCTGATTAACAAAAGCAATTTTTTGTGCATTGCTGCTAAATGCTATTAAAGTTATAACGGCGGTGAGTGCTAATAATCTCATTTTTGTTTACTTATAGTGTTGTGTATTATTCGTCTCCTGTTCCTGATGTGCCTGCTGCCACTCCCAAGTATTCTAAAACTTCGTCGCTTCTATCGTAATTAGGATTGGTAAAAAGCATGGTGGTAGAACCGGCTTTGTCAAAAACGAAATCAAGCGCGTTGTCTTTTGCCAGTTCTTGTATGGCATCAAACACTTTGTCTTGAATGGGTTTTAGCAATTGCTCTCTTTTCTTCTCTAATTCTCCACCAGGGCCAAACTTGTCTTTTTTAAACTCGTTTAGTTTTTTTTCCCTTTCAGTAATTTCTTTTTCGCGCTGAACTCTATTTTCTTCTGACAAAATTAAACGCTCTGCTCTATAGTCTTTGTAAAGTGTTTCTATTTCACTTTTCATTTTTACAATCTCAGTTTCCCAGTCTTTTGCTAGGTCGTTAAGTTGCTTTTGTGCGCCTCTATATTCTGGCATTTGATCTAGAATATACTCAGTGTCAACATAGGCAAACTTTTGGGCATTTGCACCAATGGCTATGAAGGTAAAAATTGCCGCCGCTAGAAGGGTTATGTTTTTCATGGCTGTGTTATTTGGTTTCACTGCTGTTATACAGAAACAATACCATTTAGAATTGTTGTCCAATTGAAATATGGAATTTTCCGCCATCTGGTCTAACTCCGGTAGTTCCTGCAGGCCCATCAAACCCCCAGCCATAGTCAAAACCTAAAAGGCCAAACATTGGTAAGAAAATTCTAAATCCTAAGCCAGCTGAACGGTACAAATCAAAAGGTGAATAATCTCTAAAGTTTAGGTAGTTGTTTCCGCCTTCAACAAAGCCAAGCACATAAGCTGTGGCTTGTTGATTTAGAGATAACGGATAGCGCAATTCAAAAGTGTATTTATTGAAAATGGTTCCACCCACTTGATTACCGTTTATTGATGGGGTAATAGCATTGTTGTTATATCCACGAAGTCTAATTAACTCTCGGCCGTCAATCCTAAAGCCTGTAAGACCGTCGCCACCAACATAAAATCTTTCAAATGGTGACGAGCCATAATCAGAATTATAAGAACCGAGTAAACCAAAATTAACACGTGCCATCATTACTAAGGCATGTTTGTTTCGAGTTAATGGAACATAAAATTCAGAATCAAATCTCCACTTATGGTACTCTAGCCACTTGTATTTTTCTTGATCGGTAGCTTGTTTAAAGTTTACATCTCTAAAGTAAGAAAGGGGTGGTGTCCATTGTAATGATAAAGAGAACTTAGACCCTTGTTTTGGATAAATGAACTGATCTAATGTTTGTCTAGATAAGGTATGTGTTAGGTTTATACTATTTGATACTCCATTTGTAAATGGAAGTATGCTTGGGTAATTATCAACTTGATAACGTTGGTATTGCAAATTATGCGCGAGACTAAAATTATAACCTGGCCATTGTAGCCTTTTGCCTACACCAATGCTCGCTCCGCTCACTTTTAAATAGTATTTGTCGGGGTCGTCTTTTTCTCGGTTGTTCGAAAAGATTGAGTGGTTTACGCCAAAACTTAACGATGTTGGTCTTTTGCCACCAAACCATGGTTCTGTAAATGAAAAATTATATGATTGGAAAATTCTACCACTAGATTGTGCCCTAATTGAAAGTTTTTGCCCATCGCCCATTGGGTAGGGGGCGTTCCACTTTTTAAACATATTGCGGGTAGAAAAGTTGTTGAGCGACAAACCCAAAATGCCAACTAATTGTTGGTTGCCCCAACCCATTGAAAGTTCAATTTGATCGTTTGGTCGTTCTACTACTACGTATTCAATATCAACTGTTCCGTTGTTTGGGTTCGGATTGGTAGTGAGGTCTAATTGTTCGGGGTCGAAATAACCCAAGTTTGAAAGTTCTCTTTGGGTATTAAAAATGTCAGATCTGCTAAATTTTCTTCCTGGTCTTGACCTTAATTCTCGCAGAATTACGTGGTCGTTAGTTCTTTCATTTCCGCGAGCAGTAACTGCATTGTTGGTGGCTTGCGGGCCTTCAAAAATTCTAATTTCAAGGTCAATGCTATCGTTTCTAATAGATTTTTCAACTGGTACTACGTTAAAAAACAAGTAGCCATCATCCATATAAAGGCTCGAAATATCATAACCAGCAGGGTTCATCCTTAAGTTGGTTTCAAGCTTTGCGGGGTTATAGATATCGCCTTTTTGAATGCCTAGAACTCTTTCTAGTTGAACGGTAGAATATTTTGTGTTTCCAGAAAAAGAAATGTCTTTAAAGTAGTAGAGATTTCCTTCATCTACCCTTATTAAAATGGCAATTCTATCATCAGCAGTTTTGTATACAGAATCTGTAATAATCTTGGCATCTCTATAGCCTTTTTTGTTGTAAAAGGCAATAATGTTGTCTTTGTCGTTTTGGTATTCTTTATCAATAAACTTAGAGCCTCTAAAAACGTATTGCCAGGTGTTTTGTTTGGTTTTCTTTAAAAGGGTTCTCACTTTAAAATCGCTGTATGCCGCATTGCCATCAATATTTACAGCCGAAATTTTGGTTTTGCTACCACGATCAACCACAATTCTCATTTTATCTGAATTGCCATTATACATGGTATCTTGGGTTCTAATTACTTCTATTTTAGGGTTGGCAAATCCCTTTTCTACATAGTAGTTTTCTATTTTATTTTTTATACTATGAACATACTGCTCGGTAACTACGTCGCCTTTAGTTAAGCTCAGCTTTTCTCTAACATTTTTTTGTTGACTTTTGCTAAGTCCTTCAATGCTGTAAGAAGATAGTCTGGGCCTAAGCATTACCCTAATAATCACTTTTATTTGATCGGCGCCGGTTTCTTCAACTTTTACTTCTACGTCAGAAAAAAGCTTTTGTTCCCATAGTTTGGTTATTACTTTAGAAAGCTCGTCGCCAGGCACAAGTACTTCATCACCAACAGTTAAACCAGATAATGAAGCAACAATTCTTTTGTTAACCACCCTGTCAGATTCAACTTCAATTGCAGAAATGGTGTATTTTTTTGGTTTAGCGTAGTCAACTTCAATTTGGGCATTGCCAATAAATGGTAAACAAAAAATGGTTGTAAAAATTAAAAATCTAAGCATTGCCTTATTGGGTAATCTGTTCTGATGTTTTTCCAAATCTTCTTTCTCGATTTTGATAATCGAAAATGGCTTCGTATAACGACTCTTCTGTAAATGCTGGCCAATGTGTATTGGTAAAATAAAATTCGGCATAAGCCAATTCCCATAGAAGGTAGTTGCTAATTCGCCTTTCGCCACTTGTTCTAATTAAAAGTTCTGGGTTTGGAAAATTTCTAGTTGATAAATACGAGCTAAAGCGCTCCTTTGTTACATCTTCTATATCAAGTATTCCTGATTTTACTTGGCCGGCTATTAGTTTAGTTGCGTTAACAATGTCCCATTGGGCAGAGTAACTAAGCGCCAAGATGAGATTAAGACCTGTATTGTTTTTTGTAAGTTCGGCAGATTCTGCCAGTTTTTTCTGCGCTTTTTTAGGGAGATCGTCTATGCAGCCAATGGCATGTATTCGCACATTATTTTCATGCAACTTTTTTATCTCTTTTCTTAAAGAATTCACCAAAAGTTCCATTAAAGCGTTTACCTCAAACTTAGGTCGGCTCCAGTTTTCGGTAGAAAATGCATAAAGCGTTAAATATTCAACGCCAATTCTAGGGCAAACTTCAACCATTTTTCTAACGGTTTCTACCCCTTGTTGATGCCCAAAAATTCTATTTTTTCCTTGTTCTTTTGCCCACCTTCCATTGCCATCCATAATCATGGCAATGTGTTTAGGAATTTTGTTTTTGTCTAGTTTATTGATTATCGAAGACATGGGCTTATTTGCGCAAAGCGGCGAATTTAGTATTAATGCCTAAGAATAGGCTATCTGCGGCGAGTGCCTGCTGGGTTAGGGCAATTTGGATCGGCCAAAATATATGAAATGGTTATGCCAGTAAACATATACCAATCGTGGTTTTTAGAGTTACCCCGTTGATAACCAGCCTTGTTTTTTAGAACAGAACGGTCGGCGAGTTGAGCTGCAATCTCACCATTTTTAGCTGTAAGGGCGTCATTGTCAAAGTAGGTGCTGCTTACGTCATCAATATTGTCTGAAAAAGCAAGCCTATAAGTTGCATGAAAAGTGGTGTTAAATCTCTCGGCAATTTGCCATTTTATGCCGCCTCCCATTGGCATGGCTAATATTACCGGACTATAAAGGTTACCGTTTATATTTTGACCTTCGGTGGCAAGTGGTCTCAGGTTGTGCCATGAGCCGTTAAGCTCGGCTTGTGGAATAAAGTATGTAAACCCTAACCCAACTGAAACGTAAGGGCTAAAGTTTTTGGCTCTTAAGCCAATTACATATTTGTCAAAATTAAATTCGTAATGGAATGCAGCTTCAATAAGATTCGACCTAAAAGAAAGGTTTCTCAACTCATTTGATTTAAAATTTTGGTCGTTACCAGAAATCTGCGCTATTGAAAGTGTACCAGCTAAAGAAAAATACCCACTATAGTTTTTCTTTAAAAAAAGGCCACCAAAGGGCTTGGTTTCATTTAAGGCAATTGTAGGGGCTAAGTCGCCTAAATAATTGGCTGCACCTGCAGAAAGGCCTATTTCCCATGTTTGGGTTTTAGCATGTTGAGCTAAAAAAAATAAGATGATTACAAAAAAGTATCGCATATGGCACGCTAACGCTATTGCTTAACCACAACTGGCAATAAATTAGTGCGCAAAGGTATTATTATAATGGCGGGGTAGCAAGTAGTTTAAGCCACCTGCATTTCTGATTTACTTGGCGTTGTGCAGTTTTCTATTGCTACGGCAGCATGTTCGTTGTTTGGCATTCTAATAATCTCGCCAAAAAGCATGTCTTTGTTTGATGATCGAACCACGCACATAACTTGTTTATTAAGTAGGTTCTTGCCAACAAAACTTTGATCAAGTTCAAAGGCAGAGTAGTTTACATTGTTAACCAC
>JAGQWA010000086.1 GCA_020437725.1 Bacteroidota bacterium
TAGCTTTTAGAAACAAATGGAAAGGTTAATTGTTGGGGTTTGTCAAAATGCCAGCCCATAAAAGTTTCGTTGTTGCAAAGATGAACCGTGTCTAAATAAGTTTTGGTTGGGATGTTAGTGGTATAAATTTTACCCATTCTGTTTAAAACCTGATTTCCATTATTGGTTGAATCCTTTGCCCAAGCAGCAACAACAAGAATGTCGCCAATTATTTGTACTTCATCGCCAAAAAAGTCTTCGCTTTCTCTCAAAGAAGCGGGCAGGGCAAGCTCTTCTATCTCTTTATATTTACCATTCGCATAATAATATCTGTAAACGCTTCCTACAGAATAATGGGTTCTTATTGAACCATTAAAAATATCTCTTCCAGGCGCACCAACTATTAATTGATTACCCTTTTTAGAAATGCTATTCCCAAAATACAAAAAGGTTTCAAGTTGTTTAGGTTGAAGGCGCTGTTTGTGGGTATACTTACCATTTACATCTAACTCAAATATGTGCACGGCGCCTATGGCATTGCTATCTCTTCTAACTCCGTTTGAGTCTAACCTTGAATTTGGTTCGCTTACAAAAAGTTCGTTGTTGTCAAAACAAAGTTGTACGCCAAATTGAGCACTAACAAAGGGTGTAGGACTAAGGATTGTGTCTACTTCTACCCAGTTGCCAGTTATATTCTCATAAACATAAACTTTGCCTACACCTCCAATAAAACCACTACTGGTAGGGTCTTTTACAGCCCAATTAATTGCAGAAGAAAAAATTCTGCCTTTATGAATGGCCACAGCCCCGCCAAAACTAGAACCACGTTTGCGATCGTTTGATACTAGTTTTTTCTGAAACTCCCAATTGTCATTTACTTTTTCATAGATATAAACTGCACCGGCATGCAATTGAGAATCTTGTCCGTTCTCGTCAAAATCTTCCCACCAATCGCCAACCACTGCAAGGTTACCTTCTGCGTCCAAAACAACTCCCATTTGTGAGTTATAAGACTTGCGTTTTGGCAATTTAACTTCAGAAACTTGCGCCCATTTATTATTTATCAATTTAAACTCCACCATTCTCACCCCTTCATAGGTTAATAAACTATCGAGCCTATTTTTTCTATAAGTAGCCAACACAGAACCATTGTTAGTTGTCATTCCAAGCGGCAGCCCAGCGTCATAATAAGCAGAATCGGGCAACAAGTTTTGATAATGTTCTAAAGTGCCATTAGGCTTTACTTTATAAACCACAATTGCACCAGAATTTATTATTCTAAGGGTGCCGTTTTGTAGAAAAAAGGTGTCGCGTTGTTCATAGCTTCTTACAAATAAGAAGCTATCAACAGAAACCATCTTATTACCATAATGGCCATAGTTGGCAGGGTTTTTAGGCGAATACTCCTTGAAACGAGATTGCGCAAATGCGCTGTTTAAAAGAATTACTATGAAAACAATAAGCTGGAACGGAAAACTGAGTTTCATTGGAAATATGGGGGTTGGTATTAACAAATTTACAAAACCATTACGTGCTGTTTGTTAGCAATTTTCAATGTGCTATTTTACTGAAAACATGAAAGTTCTTTGTGCTGTTATTGGTTTTATTTTTTGTGGTTATTACGGCCAAGCCCAAAACCTAGAATCAATTAAAAACCTATTAAAAGAAGGCAAGTTTCAAGATGCTGAAAATGCCATTAAACCGCTAAAAAATGATGCGTCAGGATTTGAAATGGCCAGGTTATGCTATCTACACGGTATGGCTGCAAAAGGCATGGGCAACTCAACCTTTGCATTAAGCCAATTTGAAGAAGCCATTGAACTATCTGACAATTACGCGGCTCCACTTCAACAAGCAGCCCTACTTATTGCACCTACAAGAAATGGTTATTGCCGGTCTAAAGATTATTACCTAAAGGCCACATCATTAAAGCCAAAAAATAATAATTTTAAATACTTATACGCCAAGGGATTATTAAAAATAGAAGATTATAGAAATGCCCACGAAATTTTGGTGGAAGTAGAAAAAGACACCAGTTTTTATTTGCTGCATCGGCTACTTGCTACCACTTATTTGTTTGAATACGGTAATTATGAGCAGGCTTTAGAACAGTTAAATAAATACAGCAAAAATCCCGACGGCTTTGTAAAAGAAGACTACGTGCTTTACATAAAGCTTTATGAACTAAGTAACGATGTAGTTTCAGCCGAGAATTGGATTAAAAAAGCGGAATTGAAGGGAGTTGTAGATGAAGCCCTTTATAAGCAAGCCGCCAGTTTATATAAAAGCCAAAAAGATTATGCTAAACATGCCCAGTACCTTCTAAAAGCTTATAAATTGACCAATAATGTTGGATCTAGAGAATTGTATGAGCTTGGCTCTGCCTTATATCTTGCAGAAAACTATACATCTGCCGATTGGGAATTTGGCCAAATAGCGCTTAAATATCCTTCATCGCATGTTGGGACATTTAAGCAAGCACAGTGCCAATACCATTTGAAAAATAAAGAACAGACGGCAGAACTATATAATAAAGCTGTTTTAATAATGAAAGCTTCGAGCCCAGAAAAACACTTTAGCGATTACATGAGGGCTTGCTCCTATTTAGGAGCCTTCTACCTTAATGAGCAGATAGATTTGGCAAAATCATAAACGTATTGGCAAAAAATAATTGCCTTAGATGAATATAACACAATGGCCAGAAAAGCTTTAGAGCATATTCAAACGCTTGAAGAGTAAAATCTATTCTCTATTTTGCATCGTACTTAAAATTAATTAATGAACACTGCTACTATTGCCTTTTTAGCCATTGCCGCAATAATAATAATTGCCATAATTGGCATGTATAACGGCCTAATTAGGGTAAAAAACCAAATAGACAATGCCCAGGGAGGAATTGACGCACAGCTCAAAAAGCGGTTTGATTTAATTCCTAATCTGGTAGAAACGGTAAAACAATTTGCCAGCCACGAAAAAGATTTGCTTGAAAATATTGTAGCCCTGCGAAATAGCGGTCTAAAACAAAATTTAAGCGATACCGAAAAAGCCAGTGTTGACCAAAAACTGTCAGGTGCACTATCTGGCCTAATGGTTCAAGTAGAAAATTACCCTGATTTAAAAAGCAATGAGAACTTTTTAAACCTGCAGCGAAATTTAAATGAAGTAGAATCTCAACTATCGGCTGCAAGGCGTTCTTTCAACGCTTCGGTAACTGATTATAATAATGGAATTGAATCGTTCCCTAAAAATATAATTGCTGCAATGATGGGTTTAAAACGCAGAGATGTTTTTATTATAGCTGAATCAGAAAAGGCCAATGCTAATGTTAAAAACCTATTTAATAGCTAGGCTTAGAACATGGAGAATCTAGAAAAACTCGAAGCACTTTATGAGCATAAAATAAAGCCCGAAGTGTTAAAGCTCGAAGCTGAACGCAAACGGTTAAAAAAAATTACAGCCATAGCTATTGTTTGTTTTGTGGTGCCTTTTGCCTTTGCTTTTTTGAGTGTATTCCACTTTAGAAAAAACTACCATAGTTTAACACCAGATTTTTTTAGTGGAATCTCGGTAATATATACAGGTTTTGGACTAGCCTTTATTACTTTTATTA
This sequence comes from Bacteroidota bacterium, assembly GCA_020437725.1. GTDB lineage: Bacteria > Bacteroidota > Bacteroidia > CAILMK01 > JACPUW01 > JAGQWA01. The sequence goes on from JAGQWA010000086.1 coordinate 3,590, forward strand.
TAGGCATTGTTCTTATATTAACTAATAATAAACGCACCAAAAAATTTAAGCTCACTTACAAGCAAAAAGTAGTGGGTCAAATAATAAAATCGCTCGAACCCCATTGGCGCTATTTAGCAGAACGCCATATTGCCGCAAGGGTTTTTGATAAAAGCCAATTAAGCAGCAGAAGTTATGATCGTTTTCACGGCGACGATTTAATTGTTGGCCAAATAGATAAAACGGCTTTTGAGTGCTGCGAAATTCATACTGAATACAAAACCGAAAGCACAGACAGCAATGGACATAAGTCTACCAGCTACCACACCATTTTTCAAGGACTTTTCTTTCATGCCGATTTTAATAAAGAGTTTAATGGCATAACCCGCATTTTACCAGATACGGCAGAAAAACTGGGCTGGCTGGGCAAATGGACTCAAAAAACATTTGGCGGAAAACAGTTGGTGCAGCTTGAAGACCCTGAATTTGAACGCGAATTTGTGGTGTTTTCAACAGACCAGATTGAAGCTCGATATATTTTAACACCTGCCATGATGGAAGCCATGGTAAAAGTGAAAAAGTCGATTGGTAAACGAGTAGCGTTTTCTTTGGTTGATACCAGGCTGTATTCTACCATTCATTTTGGCAAACCCTTATTTGAACCAAGTATTTGGAAAACCAACGACGATTTTGAGCAGGTAAAATTCATTTACGAGCTCTTTCAAATAAACCGCCTAATTATTCAAGAATTGAATTTGAATACGCGAATTTGGACGAAGGAGTAATAATATTCACTTACAGCCCTACTGAATTTTGTTTTGCAAGACTTTTCATATACATTTGGCAATAACTATTTAAAAACAATTAAATGCGAACTACATTATTAACTCTCCTTATTATTCAATTGTTTTACCATAAATCAAAAGCATGTACTCCAGTTTCTATAAGCAATGACATTAGTTTAACGCCAGCAAATCTAACATCATCCATTAGCTATGGCACACCTAACTCCAATGAAATTCAAATTGACGTAAGTATTGTAATAAACAATGGCCGAACTCTATCTGTCAAAGGAACTCCGAATAACAGGTTAACACTTTTTATGAAACCCGGACAGTCTATAACTGTTAAGAAAGGTGGTACTCTTATTATGGAATATTGCGATATACAATCTGGCGGCACATGTACTGGATTGAATATAACTACATGGGGAGGCATAACCGTAGAAGGAGATAATTCAGCTCAACATTATGACTCCTATGACTATAGTGGTGGTTATGATCCATACGCCGAACCCTTTAAACCATGGGGCGTTTATAATAATTCTCATGGTCGACTCCAAATGACATGGTGAACTGTAAAGGACATAAGAACTGAATTAGATAATGGTACATATTATGGTGATGTAGCAATATTGTCAAATCAAGGTGGAATATTAGACATTATCAAAACCAATTTTTCGGATGTAAAGACTGCTATTCAGATTAAGAACTTTATAAATACAAAACCTGAGTATCTGCCAAGGGAAATGAATGCATTTAATATTATTGACTGTGAATTTAATGTAAGTTCTACGCAGCGATCTCGACCAAATAAATACAAACACTGCATAGAAATAAATGGTTCGCAACGGGTATCAATCGAAGGGTGTCATTTCAACTCTGTCGATCAAGAAGAATATCAGTCGGACAGAGGACGTGCCGTAGAAATTGTGAATTCCAGTGTCTTCTTTCACAAAAGCGGTAACTTTAGAAGAGACGAGGATATTCATCCTTCTTCTTCAGAAAATGCCTATTGCTTAGAGTATGGTGATGAACAAGAAAACACAGGTAGCTATGGTGTACATCCTTGGCTTAATACCACAAATAGAAAATGTGAATTCAACAACTGGTTTCAAGCAATTACGGCTTTAGGTAATCCATCCAATAATCGACATAACTTAGTTATAGATGACGCAATGTTTAATAATGACTTTTTGCCCATTAAAATAGATGGTTATGCATCGCCAACAATTACAAATTCTGGATTTCATTTTCAACAAAGTCAAGCTAAATTTAATGCCGTTGACAATATTTCTAATGAGCTATTTAATGGTAGCAATAATTATCAACCATATTTTAATAATTATTCTCGAATTGACATATCAATTGAAGATTGCTTGAATGTTTTGATCGGTGGAAATTCATTTCAATCAGACTACACAGGAGTAGGGAGCAACATTGGGTTTACCTGTAATATTGGAATTTCAGAGCCAAATTCTGGGCAAATCAATACCGCAAGCAAAACCTATGTATTTGACTTAGTATACGACAACAGTTTTCAGTCAATGATCACAGGGCAAAAGAGCGACGTAGGAGTATGGCTAAGCCATCATAACGATCAATGGAAAGGATTTATCAACTGCAATAACTTTAATAGTTTAAAAAACGCCATATACTTTTATGGCACTACCAAAATCATGAATATGTATCACCATACAGACATTGAAACTGGACAAAATGCCCCTTGCCTGAATGTTTTTGGCCTGAACGCCTGCGACATTGATTATGGAATTAATGTAACAAGTACATTCAATTATTTTTATAAAAATGGTGGGTCAGCACCAAATGATTGTGGTGAACTTATGACAGGTATCCAATCGGCTTCAACGGAAATAAATGTGTGCCCTAAAATAACTTGTGAAAAATTTCCAATGGTACACACATCAACGAATAAACCTAATCAAAATAATTACAACTTTGAGTTATTTCCCAATCCATCATACGGCCAGGTAACAATTACGGGTCATTTCATATCCGATAAAATTAAAATCACTGTTACATCGATAGATGGAAAATTGATTTTAGAAAATTCATTTGCTACAAACAACGATTTTATTGTTTTACCTCAAATTCCAACAACGGGCACATTTATAATATCAATTATGGATGGCGGCCGGTTAATGCATAAACTTTTTGTAATTTCACAATAATGAGGAATTACATAATCACCTTAACTTTAATATGCTTTTTTCAATACGCATGCGGCCAATATCCTAATTTTTGGCTAGTTTCTAAAAATGGGTTTTTAGATTTCAATTCTTCGCCTCCAAGTTATGTTAAGTTGCCAAACGGCTTTTACACTGAAGGAAGGTCTACAGATTTGCACTACAGTTTTATTGCCAGCAAATTAAATGGTGAAAGAAGAGCATTTGGTTCCTACTATGAGAGGGACAGACGTTCGGGTATCGACCCAATTTTGTGCTTCAACAAGGGATACGATACTTTGCCAATACAGTTTAGCATTCCAAACAATTCAATACCTCAGTTTGCATCGCTTTCAATTCGATCTAGTATTCCAGAACATTTAGCCTTTAATAATGGCAACCTGTTCCAAACTGTCCAATATGACGATCAGGTATTAATTGAAGACAGAGATGGGATAATGCGCTTTAACTACGTTAACGACACAGCGCGACTTGATCATGTTGGCCTGTATAGAAAAATCCCTGCGGACGAACATGAACAATTAGTTTTTAGAGATGACTCAACATTTTACGCGATGTACATAGCCTGGCCAAGCGATTCAGCAATATTCGAATTGAAATATAGAATTTATAATTTATTAGGTGAATTGTTGGATAGTTCTGATATTCAATTTCGGAATAAAGTAAATAATGAAACAAACCTCCAAGTTACCTGGGTCATTTCGGCAAATAGAAGCTCTCAGTTTAGTTTAATTATACGTGAAGGAGATGATTATGACGATTTAAACGCCTACTTCTTTAAAATATCAAATGATAGTATTAATTTAATAAAGAAACACTTCATTGCTAAAAGTCTAAATAACCCAGAAATTCAAGGTGCCTGCTACTCACCGAACGATTCGTTTCTATATGTTTCCTATCATAATGGCGCTCCAGATTACCAAACCAAATTAGAACGTCTATCAATTCATAGCGAAAACCAAGAAGAGCTTCTATCTCTGGGAGACTATGATGTTTTAAAAAGTCTGGCCACCGCGCCAAATGGAAAAGTCTATTTTCATTATCACAAAGAAAATGAGATTGATGTATTAGATTTTATTGGCCAGATAGACTACCCAGATTCTAAACCGGAATTGATTTTGAATAGATTTTTTGATAATGATGTTTACTATTCTAAATCCTATTATGGGGGATTTGAGCCTACAACAATCATTGGTATTCCCCAACTTCGATTTAAAGCGAAGCAGAAAAATTGCAGAGACTCGTTCATTTCCTGTTTTAGCTATTCTGATGAGCCTTTTATACATTTTAACTGGGAGTTGTTTACACTAGATACTGTACTTGTTGAGAGTAAAAAAGGTGAGAGAGTTAAATTAACTCCGCCTAAAACAGGCACTTATTTGGTTCGTTTAAATGGGCAAGACCAATATGGCAAAAACAGCTGGTGCTGGTTAGAAGTTGAATTTAAAAAGCCGTTTAACTTTAATCCTCAATCTACAAACCCAAGGGGCTATTGTGCCCACAATGAAATTGCGTTACACACCAATTATCAAAAAGACCTTTCAACTGACATTCTGCATTTCACTTGGCAATTTGGCAAGAACAATAACATAGTTTTAACTGCCATTGGCGATAGCATCTTACCTGTATTTAAAGACACTGGATTATTTGATTTGAAGTTATTAGCACAGCTAAACAATTGCACAGATTCTATTATAATTTCTGATTATTTGACTGTGCATTCTGGTCCAAAACCAGGTTTTGGTTTATCAAACGATAGTTTATGCAGTAACAACCAAATTCTCATTACAGACAGCGCCAGCGGACCTGTAGATTCTTCGACATTTATTTGGAGTGATGGGCAACAATTTAACGGTGGTGGTGTGCATACTAGAACCTTCGAAAAAACGGGTAACTATACCGTAACTCAACAACTAATGGGTGGCCGAAAGCCCAATGTTTGCCAAAGCAGTTTGCAAAAATCTGTGCATGTAATGCGAGGGTTAAGCCAAAATGATTCACCCAATTTAAAGCTGGCCACCGTTAATGAACCTAATGTTGTTACGCTTTATTGGCAACCTTTAAAAGGAATCGCTGAACATCACATTTACAAAAATTCAAATTGGACATTCTCAGCCAAAGCAACCGATTCTTTTTATTATGACTCAATGGCCAACACGAACTCCACAAGTTACCAATATACTGTGCTGGCCATTGACTCCTGTGGCCAGAAATCTGGCCTAAGCAATAACGCCAACAACATTTTATTATTTGTTGAGAACGAAAACAACAGCGTAGCCCATTTAACTTGGAATGCATATAACAAATGGCCTAATGGGGTTAAAGAGTATCAATTAGAAAGCAAATTGCCAGGCAGTTCGTGGGGTATAATTGAGGGGCTGTCGGCAACCTCATACTCAGATTTTAGAATTTTAAACCTTGCCGTTGATACCATTTATTATAGAATTAAGGCCATTGAACAATCTGGCAATGAACAAATAAGCCTAAGCAATGAAGTGGCTACGTATACTAAATCAACGCTATTCGTACCGAATGCATTTACCCCGAATAATGACGGTGTTAATGATGTTTTTAAAGTTGGCGGATTTGGTCTAACCAGTTTTACATGCTCCATATACGCTCACAATGGCCAACTTGTAGCGTTTTCTAATAATCCTGATAATATATGGGATGGAAAGTCTTCAGTAAATCTTAAAGATTATCCAGCGGGTGCTTATTCTTATGTAATTAAAGCCACCACTGTTCAAAATGAAGATTCTATTCTAACTGGCAATGTTGTGCTCATCAGGTAGCCAGTAACAAGGCAAGTAAAACCAAAAACCGCCAATACAGCTTACTTGTATTGGCGGCAACTAACAAAGCACAAAATCTAGGAGTTTTACGAGTCTAACACAGATAGTTTCTCTTTTAAATCTTCTAAAGCCACTTCTTCAAACTGAGTTGTAACCTTGCCTAATTTTTCATTCATTTTAAATTCTTCTAAATACAATCTAGGCTTGCCCGTTTTAGTAGAAAGGCCAACCACATAAATTGAACTGCCGTATGGTACGCCTTTAAACATGGGTTTATTATTTACCATTTCAGCTCCAAAGCCCGTTTTATTATGTTTAATAATTAACTGAAAATTAGCGGCTTTATCATCTGTTTCAACAGCAACAGGTCCTTGCTGATCTTGGTTGAGTTTTGACATTCTATCAATGTTTAAATAGCCAATATTCTTTGCAGCAAATAAGTAGCTGCCAAACTGCGCTGTGGCATTGGCAGATGCAACAGCACCAGTGTCGTTTGGCAACAACGTATCGTTTTCGCTTACACCGAGCGCAAACAATTCTTTCAAATTCTCTTGGTAGTTGTGGTTATTAATAGAGTCTACATTGGCGTTGTTTGCGGCTATGTCAGCTAACATCCATCTTCTTTTAAAAATGCGCTGAAAAAGGGTATAATACCTTGTACGCCAGAAATAATCTGAACCATTCAAAAGGGTTTGGTCGTCTAAATTGCCACTTGCGTCACCTTCAAGCCCAATCTCGTCGTTTTGCTGCAAATGCCAATCAACAAAACCGTTTTTGTGCTCGCGGCCGTTCCAAATGCGCATATCTGGCTTAAAATCTTTAGTTGGCACCGTTATATTTATGTTCTTAAGCAGTTTGTTAGATAAGGTATCGTTTCCTTGCACTGCAGTTATTTTTAGCATTCCACCTGTTTCTAATAATGCTCCTTTTGAAGTAGTTGAAAGGTTAAAAATCACCATGTCGCTCAAGTCCAAAATCTCGTCGATATACAAGGTAACATCACCGTTGTTTTTGGTAATAAAACTATTAGGTTTTATACTTAAACGGGTGCCGCGATCGGTGCTAAATTCATGTGCCACAGAAGGATCAAAAGTGAATGCCGTT
>JAGQWA010000087.1 GCA_020437725.1 Bacteroidota bacterium
CCCATCCATATTCCTGATCGTACTCCCAATATACAGCGTCCAGAATCATTTGAATGGCATTGCAAAAACCTTCTGACCACGCTAATCGTGAATGTTCTTCGGTACCCCATGCATGTTGCATCCCATTGCCTGGCCAAGAAAAAACATCAATGTAGTTACGCTGTTGTAAGGCCCACATGTAAAAATGACCCCATTCGTGATAAGTCATACCTTCATCCCGATCCCCTGGTAATAATCTTATTTTAGGAAGATATAGAGAATTAGTTGGCACACCCCGAAACCAGAATTTCTCTGAGCCGAACATGCTACCAGGGTGAAACATGCTGTTGTTGATAATGGTATTAAATACAATCACCAAAGGTTCCGGATTAACACCTACACCTTGTGCTGCTGTATACCTATAGGCATTCTCAGTCCAATGAGCCACATTAAGGGCTTCGTCATTCACAGTCACATTCTCAAGGTCAAGATCTTCATCATCATCAACTAAGCCCCATGCAGGATTTAAATCTCCCAATTCAATGTCAGTAAAGGCTGCCACGCTATACCATGTTGGATTGGTTTGTACACGTGTTACTATAAAATCATGCTCAGTGTTAATAGCAGTAACTCTCAGAAAAAGTTCAAGGGTAGAGCCCTCAGATATCTGCTGTTTTGAGTAGGAAATGGTGAATTCGCCATTTTCGTCGGTCAAAACCTTATCGCCTAATCGCTCGCTGAAAAGTCCGTCATGGTCACGCAACTGCACCTGAACACCTGAAAGAGGCATTAAAACAGTCTGTCCTACATCGTTTAAGTACTGTGTAACCAATGTGCCAGTTACACTGCCTTCAAACACTGGGAATACTATAAAAGAAGTACTGTCGTAAGGATCTGACCAATAGGTATTGTCGCCGTAATAAACTGAAAAAGAATCAATTGTATCTGGATGCAAGGCAGCCATTTTAATAGAAAAGGGCAGTCCAGCTACTGTTTCTACCTGGTATTCGCTCTGCCAGTTTAGCCATAAACTATCGTTCTCATTAAAGGTAGGGTTGGGCACCGAATCGCGATGAACAAATTGCCGCAGGGGTAAACCATTGGGAAAATGATATGGCCATTTCCACTGGCGGCCACAATTATAAAAATCGTCTTCGTGCCAGATTTCAATGGTGTTCCAAGGTGTAAAAAACACATATACGGGTAGTAAAAAAGAACTAGTATCTGTAGTATCCGCATTAAAAAAGCGCATACTCATTTTTTGAGGGAGTACTGGAAAACCGCTATGCTGTTTCAACAATTGCAAGGAAAAGCAAAAGGTGTCATCTGGGTTCAGTGTCGTATCTCCACCCAAGGATGAATTGATAATGGAAAAACTATCGGGCAGTTTCCAGTGTACAGTGTCAAGCAACAAAGAAGTATCATGCACAACGAAACATATATCCACTGTAACAGTGTCACTTAGCGTATCACTTTCTGAACTATTTACCCAGCCCAATAAGGAAGAATGTTGATGAGCTTTCGCACAAAAAATAACACACAATAACAGTAAAAGAGAACTAATTTTTTTCATAGGAAAAATTTTTATGAAATGATTTATTGAATTACATGATAGTCTTTAAGCACCCATTCTGTACCGTCAGGCATAATTTTTTTGACAATCCCTATATTTTTAGCCCAATGGGTTATTGTTGGAAAAGAAACAGATGAATGTGAACTCTCAAAAACTCGAACGTTTTCATATCCATCCAATTCTTTGTGAGAGCCGTAAAAAGCGATACTAGTGCTGCTTGGCCCACATTCTAGGAAGTCCCATCTAGATGGGTCAAAATAAAGTATTGGAAATGGACCCAAGCTGCCTGATTTGAAAATATATATCATCTGTTGTAATAAATCAGCACTTTCCCCTTTGCTACAAATCTGATTCGAGAAAGAGTATTCCTCACCATACAATGAAGACTTAACTTTTATTGTTATGAAAGTCGTAATTGAACCATACGTATCGTCATATTTATCACTTTCCTTAGATTGATTACAATATACGCTATCCACAGAACTACTCACTTTAGATTCATATATCCACCAACTTCCTTCTTTAAACAAGCAATAGTCCCTTGTCTCAAGATCAATTATGTATTTTGGGGCTTCAGACGGTGGGTCGCAGCTACTTATGGGCAACAATGCGACAATGCTTGTGACAAGCAGAACTAGTTGAAGTGGACATTTCATATTTACTGAAGTTTCAGCTAAGTTATTTATTTTTATTTGAATTCCTGTTATCTAAACTATTGAATTACAAAATACTTCTTAAGTATCCATTCTTTGCCATCAGGCATAATTCTTTTGATAATTCCTATGTCTCTAGCCCAAATAGTTTGAATGGGCATAAAACTTAAGTTCAAGGGGTTTTGAGTTTCAAAAGCTCGAACCTTATCATATCCTAAATAATTATCGTAATCATGGAGATGGATTGTTCGTGGGCTTGAAAGTTGGCAAGGTTCTCCATCAATATTGGGTACTTCGTAATAAAGCACAGTCGACAGTGCAGTATTGACTTCACGAAAGAAAATCAGGTCAGCTTGCTTCCCATCTGTTAATAAACATGACTGTGAATGAAACGACAAATTCTTATTGTAAAAACTTGAATTGATTTGTACCGCCAAGTACTCAACAAACGCTGCTGTGATCTTATCTGGTTCAGCAATATAAATTTCATCTTTGTAACAAAACACACTGTCAATTGCACCAGATGTAGCTTCTTCATAAACCCACCAAGAACCCTTTTTAAAAAAGCAATAGTCTTTGGTTTCTTGTTCTAAATACCAAGTTGGTTCGCTTGGTTCACGATCACAACTCATTGCGAATACCAGCACCAACAGAAAAAAAGTGGTTAGAATTTGAGATTTAATCATATTGTTCGCTTCAAGAGAAACCAAGGTAAGAAAAAATCTGTAACAACCAAATCATGTTCTATTATTTTTAAGAATTCAACTTCAATAACATTAGCAAAACCCAAGACTATTGCGAAATATATGAGCGCATCAAGTTCCATTCTTTACCATTGGGTGTTTCACTCGCAAGTGATCCGTTGGAGCACTTGTGATGATAAAAGATAATAGTTTGGAACTCTCAGTTACCCCAAAACCCTAACACTAAACTCATGCAAAGTTTCATTATTTGCACCGAGCTCCTGAACCCCAAACCTTTCTGAAATATCGCCTTCAAAACCTTCGTGGTCTGCACAACCCAACCACGGCTCTATGCACACAAAAGGAGCGCCGGGTTTTGACCAAATGCCAAGCTGCGGGAATCCGACAAAATCAACTTGAATTCCCAAGTCATGTTTGTGAGATTTTAGTTGGACCGTGTCAAAGTTCAACGATTTAAAAACAAGCGCATCATTATTAAAAAGCGATTGGCTTATTGGTAGCTTTCCTTGCTGAAGTTTCAGCTTTTTAGTCTTTCCGTTAAACAAACCGTTGTGGTTTAACAGATGCATTTCTGGCAGTCCTTCAACCGGAAATTCCAGGTAATAATCGCTCAATTCTTCACCAGCAAAATGGCAAATATTAAATGCCGGATGCCCACCCAATTGGTAGAACATGGTTTCTGCATCATCATTAATCAATTTAAACTGATGTTTAAGAGAATTGCCAATTAACTCATACCAAATTTCCATGCAAAACATGAAAGGGTAAACTTCTAAAGTTTCATTACTTGACCGCAGTTCAAACCCAATTTTGGCAGCTGACTTTTCAATGACTTTTAGCTCAGATTTACGCAAAAAACCATGTCGGCCAAGTTCATATTCCCGCCCTTTTACACGATATACACCATTATTCAACTCCCCAATATTTGGGAAAAGAAGTGGTGCCCTACGAGGCCAAAATGCAGGGTTGCCTTGCCAAAGCATTTCCAAGTTTTTGGGCTTAAAAAACACCGACTGAAGCTCAGCGCCTGTAGCACTTATTTCAACCCGTAAAACATCATTTTCAATAATTGAATTTGAACCTGCCATAATGCTCACAAAAATGTTGTTTACGCTTTAGATACTCAGCATTTTTGCACCATGATTAATATCAGTAACCTTACCATCACTTTTGGTGGACGAACGCTGTTTGAAAACATTACTTTTTTTGTTGGCAAACAAGATAAAATTGGACTTGTAGGTAGGAACGGCGCGGGTAAGTCAACCCTTTTTAAGCTAATACAAGGCACGCAACGCTACGATGAAGGTCAGGTTACACTACAACCCGATTTAACGGTTGGCCACTTGCAACAAGAGCTTGGCACCAAACAAGGTGTCACCATTTTTGAAGAAGCCAAAACCGCTTTTCTTGAAATTGAAAAGCTTGAAAAACATATTGATGAAATTAACCATCAACTTGAAACCAGAACCGATTACGAAACTGACTCTTATCTAAACCTTTGCGATGATTTGGCCCAGGCAGAAGAGCGATTGGCCCTGCTTGGCGGCGACCAGCGCGAAAAGCAAATTGGCACCATTCTAAAAGGATTGGGCTTTACCGAATCTGACTTTCATGAACCTATTGAAAATTTTAGCGGTGGCTGGCAAATGCGGGTTGAACTGGCCAAAATTCTATTGCAAAAGCCCGATGTAATTCTGCTCGATGAGCCTACCAACCACTTGGATATTGTTTCTATTCAATGGCTTGAACGATTCTTGAAAAACTACCCTGGGGCGGTAATTCTTATTTCGCACGATAGGCAGTTTTTAGATGAAGTAACTAACCGAACCATTGAAATTGCCAACCGAACCATTTATGATTATAACGTAGCCTACAGTGCCTATAAAGTGCAGCGCGCAGAGCGAATGGCAACGCTTGAAGCAGCCTATTTCAACCAGCAAAAGCAAATTGCTGACGCAGAAAGATTTATAGAGCGCTTTAAGGCAAAAGCCACCAAGGCCAAGCAGGCGCAGAGTAAAATGAAACAGCTCGAAAAAATTGACAGAATTGAGCTAGATGTAGAAGAGAACATTGCCATGCGTTTTCACTTTCCGCCAGCGCCACGTTCAGGAACCGTACTTTTTGAAGCTGAAAACCTGAAAAAACAATACGATGACCACGTGGTTTTTAGCAAGGCTGGTTTTGAAATTGAGCGCGGAGATAAAATTGCCTTTGTAGGAAAGAACGGCATGGGTAAGTCAACACTCACCAAAATTTTAATGGGGTTGTTAGATTATGAAGGTTACCTAAAAGAAGGCCATAACTTAATTAAGGGTTATTTTGCTCAAGACAATATTGCCAGTTTAGCGCCCAAAAAAACCGCTTTTGAAACCATTGACGACATGGCAACAGGCGACATGCGAACCAAAGTGCGAAGCCTTCTTGGTGCATTTTTGTTTAGCGGTGAAGATGCAGATAAGAAAGTGCAGGTAATGTCGGGCGGAGAGAAATCTCGGCTTTCAATGGCCAAATTGTTATTAGAACAGCACAACTTTCTAGTGCTTGATGAACCTACCAACCACCTTGACATGCAGAGCAAGGACGTGCTAAAAGAAGCACTCTTAAAATTTGATGGAACCTACGTGGTTGTATCCCACGATAGAGAGTTTTTGCGCGGTTTGGCTACCAAGGTTTTCGAGTTTAAAGATGGAAAAGTTATAGTGCATTTGGGCGGAATTGATGAGTTTTTGGCCCAATATGATGCCGAAAGTGTTGATGAAATTTTGGCTCAAGAAAACAAACCTGTTTCAAAAAAAGCAGCGCAAAAACAGCAACCCAAGCTCAGTTTCGAAGAACAAAAGGAGCTTAAACGCCAACGGCAAAAACTGGAGCGCGGTTTAAAAGATGCCGAAGAAGAAATTGAGAAAATTGAATCTCGAAAAAAGGTTTTTGAAACTAGACTTAGCAATGGCGAAGTGCTTTCGCCCGAAGATTATGGTAAAATTAGAGACCTAGACAAACAACTTGAAAGGCAATATGCCAATTGGGAAAATTATACCCATAAACTAGAAGAATTGGCTTAATTACCACAGTAACCTTTTATTTTTAAGGCAGTTGTAATAAATTACCTGCCCTTTTTACCGAAACAAACTAGAAATGCGACGCCAATTTTTCCATTATTCTTCCTTCATATTCCTGCTAATTATATGCAGCCTTAAAAGCTTTGGCCAGCAACAAGGCAAGTACATTTCAACCCAAAAAACCACCATTTGCGCAGGTGATTCTGTGCTACTTAGTGGCCCAAAAAGAGCAATTGGTTTAGGCCTTACTTCTACCCTTTCAGGCGGCAATTATGCCAACGGAAACATGTTCACCATTAAAGCCAAACAGAGCATTGTAATTGATTCTTTTACCCTTAACACCAATGCTGATAGTTCTAGATACCGGGTTTACTACAAAACCGGAACCTATACTGGATTTGAAAATGATTCAACCGCTTGGACCTTTTTAGGACAAGCCAACAACGTAGATGTAGCAAGCACCACTTTTCCGGCCACTGTAACGTTGCCACTGGCTATAAACCTGTGCATTGAAAAGGGCGATTCACTTTCGTTTTACATTTCTTCTACCGTTAGAAATCATAATTTGGAATATACAGATGGCACCAATTTGGGCGCAGTATATGCCCAAAATACCGAGCTTGAATTTTATGAAGGCATAGGTAAGCGCTGGCCTTTCGGCAGTAATTATCGCCCAAGAATTTGGAATGGAATAATTCATTACAGCCAACCAAATTTGGATTTGGAATGGTTCGATAAATCTATCGACACTTTTGTTTGGGCCAAACCAAGTGTAAAAACCAAATACGGCTTAAAACTCACCAATACTTGCGATTCTGCTGTTATTTACGATACGGTTGAAATTGATGTTCAGCATGCTTCAGTACCAAACATTGCCGATACATCAGTTTGCCAAGATTCTAGCATTTCTATTAATCCTGGCACAGTTCCAAACGGCATAACCTATTCATGGGATCATTCTTCAACGGTAAGCAACGGTATTGCCAGCTACAATTCAGGCGGAAGAAAGTTTATTACAGCCACCACGTCAATTGGTTGCCAAGCTGTTGATTCATTTGAAATTGAGCTGGTGAGTACTCCAACTCCAAAGCTTGGAAACGACACTTCATTCTGCGATGGCGCAGCCATTAATCTTAATGCCAGTGTAACAGACAGTAGAGCCAAGTATAGCTGGAACAATCAACATGATAGCCAGTTTTTACTTGTTGACAAAAGCGGAATTTTTAGCGTTGAAGTTGAAGTGTTAGGCTGCGTAGGAACTGATGAAATTGAAGTTACAGTTCATCAAAATCCAATGGTAGTGCTTAGGCATGACACCAGTATTTGCAATGGTGATAGTGTTGTTTTAAATGCTGGAAAACATGCCAATATGCCTTCGTTTTTCTGGAACAACGTAGCTGGAAATCAATTCTTCACAGCCAAAATGAACGGCATTTATGTTGTAAAAGTGGTTGACACCAATGGTTGCGATAACAGTGATTCTTTTAGTCTTGGGGTAAATCCAGTACCCGTAATTCCTCATTTTGACACCACCAATTTCTGTACCGGCGATTCTGTTTTGCTAGAAGTTGGTGCCGCCAATGAGGGCTCTACCATTAAGTGGAGCACCAACCAAACCAGCCAATCTATTGTTTTAAAAACCGAAGGTTATTATACGGTTTCTGTAACCAATCAATTTAACTGCAGAAGCAGTGCAGGTGTACAATTATTTGAAAGAAGCCTGCCCTATGTAAATCTAGGCACAGATACCATTGTTTGCGAAGACAGTTTATTTACAATTGATGCCGGAAATCATCTTAAATACCGATGGTCAACTGGTGAAACTACCCGAACCATTAAGGTTAAAGAAGGGCTCTATTCCGTTACCGTAACAAGTCCTTACGGTTGTGAAAATACCGCCTATAAAAAGCTAACCGAGTTTCCATTGCCAATTGCCAAATTCACCGCTGAACATAAAGGCCATAGACGGTATTTATTCTCAGCATCTTTTGACCCTTTTACTAGCTATTTATGGAAACTTGGAGATGGTAATACTTCGACAGCGCCATGGCTCACACACCAGTACGATAGTGATGGCGAAAAAACCATTGTTCTTTTAGCCGACAATCAATGCGGCGTTGATTCAATGGTTTCAAAAGTTCAGGTTAATGCATCCATTCAAGAAATTGAGCAGCGTGGTTGGTCAGTTTACCCAAATCCTAATCAAGGTCAGTTCACCATCAGTTTTACCAAAGAAATTGAAAACGGCCACTTAATTATTACCACTGCAACAGGTCAAATTATCAGTCAGGATAACCTTAAAAATGCAATGAGTGGCGCTCAACTTCGTATTGAGCTTCCGAGTGGAACACATGGCGTTTATATGCTGCAAATTGTTACCAACGGTAGAGCTGCAATGCAATTTGTCTGTGTGGAGTAGAATTAAGTGGTGAGTCTTGAGTGCTGAGTAATATTAAATGTTGAGTATTGAATGTTTAATGAGTTTCTAGTCTAGCGTTTCTAGTTTTTAATCACTACGTAAAACTAATGGCTGGTGGCTATTGGCTAATGCCTATTATATGAAATGTTCAATGCTAAATTTTGAATGTTTAATGATTACTCTAATGACTAGTCCCTAGTTACTAATCACGTAATCACCAAATGACTAGAGGTTTTTTTTACATAAATTATATTTAACATATAAAGAGTCCCGGAGTTGATTTTATGAAAAGTTTATTTTTCATAAAAAAACTTTTTGAATGTTGCCTTAAAAAAAACCGTATGTTGAAACATCTTTCAGCAAGTAGACGAAAGACTTCACTTTAAAGTGCACGTATATGTATTCAAAGTTTTTCTTATTGTTATTGGGTGTCTTTTTCATTTTTAATGGCTATTGTCAAATTAGCGGCACTCATTTATGGAAGCTCAGCAAACAATCAAACCCATACCAAATTGATGAAGGCCAAAACATGTACGGGACTTATGACAATAGAGGTTCATTCACTTCTTCAGTTGTTGAAAAGAATAACCAAAGTGTACAATCTCTTATTCAGCCGGGCTACATAACCAACATTACATCAAGCCTTAATCTGCCATCAGCCAGATTATATGCTTCGAGTAATGCAAGAATTAAAATTGGAGGTAACAATTTCGTCAACTTGAATTCTGAAATGATCATAAACCCAAATATGCAAAAAGAACCAAGCAGCAGCCAGTTAATCGCTGCTCTACTGCCGCGTGCATCGAACCTAGGGTTTAAAATTGGAATGGATTTGCCGCTTTTCGGATTTCCTGAAGGCATGGTAAGTGCCAATACAAGTAAAAACTATAACGAGGGCATAAGTCTTAGCCTTTTCTTTGATGCATTTATCTTACAGAAAAACACCTCATGGTACGACAATAATGACGTGTTGCAAAATGATGCTTATGGTGCATGGCACCTAAACCCCGGGCTGAGGGTAATTTTAGCACAGAGTTTTTTGGCTATTGATCTAGGCTACAATTGGCTGAACCCTAGATACAACAGGGATGCTTTGGTATTGGGAGTGCCTTATTTTTTAGGCGTAAATAATTTTCAGTATATCAATGTTTCTGCAGTGAGTGCTTTGAAGCTAAACGATAATGAAACCAGTTTTGTCAATGTTTATATGAATTTTATTTTAAATGAGATGGATGTGACAAAAATGGATGCTCATTATAGTAAGTTGGCGGTAACACCAATGCTCACGATTAGTTATGGGGCTTTGGCCGAGCTTAATTAATGTAATAAAACCTTAGAAATTAAAAATGAAAAAATTATCATATTTAATTGCAATTTCAGTTTGCTTATCAACACTCCATTCGTTTGGTCAATCTTATACTCTTAACTATGTTGTTAAAAACTTTTCATTTACTCAATATTTCTCCGTCGACCCGAACCATGAGACTACATATGCACCTATCTATTATTACTTTTTAAAAGGTACATCAGGAAACGGTCTGTTAACGGTAACTTCAATTAATGCGACTAATTTAACTTTTGAGCTTTTACAAGAATTTGGTTATTCTCGCTCACAGGTGGTATATCATGGTTCTGTTATAAATAGTGGAAGTAACAAAAAAGCTCAAACCGTATTTAGATACCAACTTGATACAAGTATAAAGTACATACTAAAAGTTACAACAAGTGAAACTCCTGGAAATGGCAAAACAAATGTTGGTGTGGTTCTATCTGTAACAGGTCTTGAATATCCTGATTTAAATACCGCAGGTCTACATTTTAACGGGATTAATAATAAAATTCAAGAACGCTACACTGCGATTAAGGAACCTTATTTTATGTGCCAAGATTTTGAAATTCCGCATAATAATAATTCAGGGATTACTATCGGATTTTGGGCTAAAAATGAATTTACAGGTTCACAATATGATGATTTATGCCTGACATATT
>JAGQWA010000088.1 GCA_020437725.1 Bacteroidota bacterium
ATGTTCTGGGGCAAAAATGGTTAGGAGATTTATACCACGTGATAAAAGCGTATCAACCAAATGGGTTTTGCGTATTTGGCTAGTTTTATTAGCCACAACACCTACTTTTTTACCTTCAAGTGCCGATAAATCTTCAAGCAATATTTCAATTCCTAATTGAAGTTTATGGGTGTTAGGTTCTTTTACCTCTTTAACTGCAGAAGAGTTTGAAGAAGATGATAAAAGAAAGGCACCAATTACTGCTACTTTTACCGCCATTAAAAGCAAATAGGGTTTGAACCTGGAGTTTTTCATTGCACAGCGAATATCGTTTAAGTCTAAAAGAACATTCTCTAAAATTATTGTTCGATTGGGGATGTTGGCCGTAGCCCTATCAGTGGCAGTAATGATGGTTTCTGTAGCTGTTGTGGTGGGATTTAAACAAGAGATAAATGAGAAAATAACCGGATTTACTGGTGATGTTCAAATTGCACGATTTAGCGATGAAAACACTTTTGAGAGCCATCCTATAGAAAAAAGCGATTCTCTTAGCTCGGTATTATTAGACTTTCCTTTTGTTGAAAAAGTGCAACCTTATGCTATAAAGGCGGCCATTTTAAAATCAAGTTCAGAATGGGAAGGTGTTGTGCTTAAAGGTGTTGAAAACAACTTTAGTTTCAACTTTTTAGAAAAGCAACTGGTAAGCGGGCGGTTGCCAGATTTTAATGCTGACAAACGCGAAGCCTTAATCTCTGAAAAACAGGCTAATAAACTTGGTTTAAAAGTTGATGAAGACGCGATTCTCTTTTTTGTTCAAGACCCTCCTGTTCAACTTAAAATTAAAGTAGTGGGTATTTATAATACCGAGCTTGAAGAAATTGACGACCGATTTATGTTGGGTAATATTTCGCTCATTCAAAATGTGAATGAATGGGATAGCTCTATAATTGGTGGCTACCAAGTTGATTTAATTGACAATGACCTAGAACTGCTTTTGGCCAGAACTAATGAAATTCGGTATGCCATAAATATTCATTTAAATGCTCGCTCGGTTACTGAACGCTACCCGCAGATTTTTGATTGGCTAGAGCTGCTCAATATGAATATTCTCATAATAATGGTGCTCATGATAGGCGTTGCCGTGGTGAACATGGTAACCGTAATCCTCATTCTTATTTTGGAGAAAACGCAAATGGTAGGCATTTTAAAATCTATTGGAATGAATGCCATTTCGCTCAGAAAAGTGTTCGTTTACAACGGTGGCTGGTTTGTTCTTACGGGATTAATTCTTGGCAATTTGGTAGGAATTGGTGCCATGCTATTCGAAAGCCATTTTCAATTAATCTCTATTTCGCCAGATACTTATTACATAAGCAAAGTACCTATTGCCTTTACATGGGGCTATTGGTTGCTTATAAATGTTGGAACATTATTAATATGCCTGCTTACAATGGTTTTGCCCGCTTATATGGTAGGAAGAATTAAACCCGTAAAGGCACTGAGATTTAGCTAAAACTAGTTAATCCAAATTAACTTTCTCTTTTAAAGCATATTGGTTTCTGGTAGTTGAACTTCTTGAAATTAACTCGCCAATAAAGCCAGCAAGGAACAGTTGCATGCCAATAATGGCTGCTACCAAAGCCACATAAAACAAGGGCTGCTCAACTATTTCGCGCTTAACATCATTACCTAAAAACATTTTGGTGTAGATAGCTTCGCCGCCCATCCATAAAACGAACACAAAGCCCATTAGAAAAAATAACGCTCCAAGCGGCCCGAAAAAGTGCATGGGCTTTTTGCCAAATTTTGACGTAAAGGCAATGGTCATTAAATCAAGAAAACCATTCACAAATCGTTCTAGACCAAATTTAGTAGTGCCATATTTTCTAGCGCGGTGTTCTACCACCTTTTCGCCAATTTTGGTAAAGCCCACCCATTTTGCAATAACCGGTATGTAACGGTGCATTTCGCCATACACTTCAATGGCCTTAACTACATCGCTTCGGTATGATTTCAACCCACAATTAAAATCGTGAAGTTTTATACCCGAAACCATTCTGGTTGCACCATTATACAATTTGGTAGGAATGGTTTTGGTAATGGGGTCATATCGTTTTTTCTTCCAGCCTGAAACCAAATCATAGCCATCTTCAACTATCATTCTGTACAATTCAGGAATTTCATCAGGTGAGTCTTGCAAATCAGCATCCATGGTTATAACCACTTTGCCACTGGTTTGCCTAAAACCCACGTGCAAAGCGGCTGATTTACCATAGTTTCTTCTAAATGAAATGCCTTTTACTTGACTGTATTTCTTACCTAATTCTTGAATTACTTGCCAAGAACGGTCGGTACTTCCATCATTAATAAAAAGCACTTCGTAGCTAAAGTTGTTTTCATTCATTACACGGTTTATCCATTCAATTAACTCGGGTAACGATTCTTCTTCGTTAAAAAGTGGAACTACAACTGAAATATCAAGTGATGTCATGGTCTAAAGAATTGGATGACTTTGGTTCTCTACGTACGATAATGGCTAAAATAACTGCAATTACAAAATCGAGAATAGAGTAAACGATAAATCTTGAACCGGCATTATACATGTTCATTCTATAATCAGCATCGCGAACAGCGTCCATAATTTCATCTATTTGGTCCTGTTTGTAGCTTATCGCGCCAGAAAACAGGTCAATTGTTTCTGCTGTTTTCTCTACCATGTAAGCTTTTACCTTATTATGAAGGTCTGGATCCACAACATTATATAACAACACTTCAGTTATATTAAACATTAGTTCAGAAATAATAAAAACGGTACCCATTACCAGAACAGCTCGACCAAAAGTTATGTAGCCACCATTTAATTTACGTTCACTAAAACCTGCTAAAAGGGCAAACGTTACGGTTGTAATCAGCGGCATATACCTGCCCCAACCTTGAAAAGAATTAATTCCACCCGAAAAAATAAGAGTGATAATGATTGAATAAACAAGGCCAGAAATGAGTCCGAATTTTACTCCTGGCGCTTTAAGAGCATTCATGCCAATTGCTTAATGCTGCAAAGGAAAGTGTTTGTGCGCACTATTCTACCAAACTGGCCATTCCTTTAAATGGCACTTCGCATTTTTCATAGCCTAAGGTATCTCTAAGTGTGCTGGCCATGTTTTTATCGCCCAAACTCACGTGCACATCATCCATGTTGTATTGGCAAGGGTGTTCATATCCGCTTGAATGTGTAATCTCAAGAATCTCCTTACGGAGTGTTTTCAAGTAATTATAAACCCGTTCTGATTTGTCTTTAACATTTATACCCGCTTCTAACCATTTGTTCTGCGTGGCAACGCCAGCCGGACAAGTATTGGTATGACAAGATTGAGCTTGAATGCACCCAACAGCCATCATGGCTTCGCGTGCCACATTTACCATATCTGCTCCCATGGCAAACGCCTGAATGGCTTGGCTCGGAAAACCCAGTTTGGCCGAGCCAATAAATACAATTCGCTCTGTAATGCCTTTTTGAACAAAAATTCTGTACACTTTGGTAAACCCATACACAAACGGCAAACTAACATGATTGGCGAATGATGGTGGTGCGGCACCGGTTCCGCCTTCGCCGCCGTCAATGGTTATAAAGTCGGGGCCTCTGCCAGTTTCTGCCATTATTTGAGCCAATTTTTCCCATAAAATGGTTTTGCCAATGGCCGCTTTAATACCAACAGGAAGACCCGTTTCGGTAGCCATATCTTCAAGAAAATCTACCATACCCTGCACTCCTTCAAACGCGGTGTGGTAAGATGGTGAAATAACATCTATTCCAACCGGAACGCCTCTAATGGCAGCAATTTCTTTGGTTATCTTCTTTCCGGGCAGCACGCCCCCCTTACCTGGTTTAGCGCCTTGAGAAAGCTTTAGCTCAATGGCTCTTATTTCTGGATGTTTCTCTATTAGCTGTTTCAGTTTTTGCATGCTGAACTGGCCATTTTCGTCTCTTACACCAAAATAACCTGTGCCTATTTGAAAAACCACATCAGCGCCATTTTGATGATAGGGTGAATAGCCGCCTTCGCCCGTATTATGATAAGCTCCAGCTTTTTTTGCTCCCAAGTTTAAAGATGTTATGGCCCTTGAAGACAACGACCCAAAACTCATGGCCGAAATGTTTACTATTGACTGTGGCCTAAACGGTTTTGCCCTATTGGGTCCCATTATTTTGGCACAAGGAAGGTAGTCGGTCTTTTGCCAGTTAATATGCCCTTCTGGCAATTTAAAAGGCATTAATGCATTGTTGATGAACGTGTATGAATGCTGGTAAATGTCTTGGTCTGTTCCAAAACCGTGGTAGTTATTCTGTTTTTTAGAACTGGCATAAACCCAACTACGTTGACTGCGATTAAAAGGCAGCTCTTCTCTATTGTTGGCCACTATGTATTGGCGTAGCTCGGGTCCAATTTTTTCGAGCGCATAGCGTATGTGGCCTACCAAAGGAAAATTATGCTGAATAGCGTGTTTTCGCTGCACGAAAACATCTCTGAAAAATACAATTGCAAGCACAATTAAAAGCCATGCCCACCAGGGAATTGCGGCTACGGAAAAAAGTAATATCATTCAGGTTCTGGTTTTTCAATCATCCAAACTTGATTGGTTCTATAAGAAAATATGATGTTGTAGAGTTTTAAAATGGGCTGCCCAATTTGGCCGTGAATTTTCTCGCTGTTTCGCGTTCCAACTTGCTGGTCAAAAGCGCCACCCTTTGCCCTATTAATCTGGTAAGGCCCAATGGTTACACCGTTTATTCTAATAATTTGACCATAAACTCCAGTTCCATCCGGGCCAACCAACATTATTCTTCCATTGTTTTTATGTGTTTTTTGAAGGTTGTGCTTTCGTGTTATGTATTCATCAATGTTAAAACCAACTTCTAAACCCACATTTAATTCCATTTTTAAAGGAATTACCCGCTCTTCGCTAAAAGTAAAATCAGATTCTATAATGGGGTAGTTTAGCCATTGTTTTACAGGAATTGAATCGTAACCAGCCGGAGCTTCAAAACCCCTAGATTCATACAGCTTAATTATGCTTTCGGTATAATCTATTTGTACCGTAAACAAGGTAATGAGTTCATACCCAAAAACCATATCAACCCTTTTGTTAAGATAACTTGGCGCTATTTGCGACACCACTTGCTCAAACGTGTCGCTATAATTTCCCATTCTTACAGGCAGGTTTTTGATTTTATATCTGCTTCCACCACCTGATGTTCCTTGAATATCAGCCGTTCCTGAATATTGCAAACCATGCTTTTGCGCCGTTCCTGAATGTATATAAGCCGGAATTCCATTATCGAAAACGGCATTCAATTTGGTGGTATCGTCTATGTAAACGTCAATAAATATTTTCTCTCCATACAGTTGAAACGGAATTTCATATAGCGCCTGATTCTTCTTTGAATCATCGGCACTTTCAGCATCTTGAGCATTTGTACTAAAAGCAAACCAGCAAACAAGCAACCCCAACAACAGCCCTTTCATAACGTAAATTTGCCCTAAAAGTAGGCAATTAGTGAAGCTTCTCAATGTTAAACATCCCGCAACAGATCGTGTGCCCATCGTCATATCGTTTCCACACAGCGGAACCGCCATTCCTGAAGAGCTTAAAAATCAATACAATCCAGATGCTCTAGCGCATTTAGATGATACTGATTGGTTTTTGCCAGAGCTCTACAGTTTTGCGCTCGATATGGGTATAACCATGGTTGAAGCTCAACTTTCGCGGTGGGTTATTGATTTAAATAGAAATCCAGAAAGCCAACCCTTATATAATGATGGCCGACTAATTACTGGCCTTTGCACCACTACCGATTTTGAAGGCAATGCCATTTATAAGGAAGGCTGCGAGCCTACACAAGAAGAAATAAACAGGCGACTGAAATTATATTACCTGCCCTACTACCAAAAAATTCAGGTTTTGCTAAACGATTTGAAAGAAGATTTTGGCCATGCCCTACTCTATGATGCGCATAGCATTCGTTCAGTCGTGACCACTATTCAACCCCAAAGATTTCCTGATATTATTTTAGGTACTGTAGATGAAACCAGCGCACCCAAAAACATTATTGAGGCAACAATGAATGGATTAAAAAGTAGCGATTATCAAGTTGCTCATAATTCACCTTTTAAAGGCGGTCATATAACTCGTTTTTTTGGCAAGCCAGAAGAAAATCAATATGCGTTGCAAGTTGAGCGCTGCAAGGATTTGTATATGGACAAGCTAGAACGAGCATACGATGCTGAAAAAGGCAAAAAAATGCGTCAAATGCTAATCCAAACCTTTAGTAATTTGATTAACGAAATGAAATGAGCAAGGCATTAACCTATAAATTTAAAGGCCTTTTAACCGAAAAAGATGAGTGGATTACGCCCGCTTTTGTTTCGGTTGACCATAAAGGAATTATTACTAGTATTAGCTCTGAAAAGCCCAGCGTAGCCGAAATTGAGATAGTGGATGGAATGGCTATTCCTGGTTTTCAGAATGCGCATTCGCACGCTTTTCAATATGCCATGTGCGGTTTGGCCGAAATGCACCCAGCAGGAACCAATCACGATGATTTTTGGAGCTGGCGCGAAACCATGTACAAGCTAGCCTTAAGCATTTCGCCTGACGATTACCAAGCAATTGCCACCATGCTTTATAGTGAAATGGTGCGCCACGGCTACACGCATATTGCAGAATTTCATTACCTGCATCATGATGTAAATGGCCAACCATACAACAACAGTACAGAAATAGGCGAACAGCTTTGTTTGGCTGCCCAAACTGCGGGCATTGAGCTTACTTTAATTCCCATTTTCTACCAAAAAGGTGGATTTGGAAAGGAAGCCACCGAAGGTCAAAAACGCTTTCTACATAAAGATGCTGATGCCTATTTACGGTTTTTAGAAGAAACCAAAGCAACCACCAAAAAATATGGGTTTAAAGCCGTTCCAGGCTTTCACTCTTTACGAGCTGTTGATGCTGAAAGTATGCAAGAAGTGGCCAATGCCACAAAAGGCGAAACCACTCATATTCATATTGCCGAGCAGTTAAAAGAAATTGAAGATTGCCAAACGTTTTATGGCAAACGACCAGTAGAATGGCTTTTATACCATTTTGAAGTTGATTCAAACTGGCACTTGGTACACGCCACACATTTAACAGATGCTGAAGTTGCTGGTATTGCCAACTCAAATGCACAAGTGGTGTTATGCCCAACCACCGAAGGCAATTTGGGTGATGGCATTTTTCCACTCAGAAATTATTTAAGTCAGAATGGGGCTTGGAGCATTGGTACCGACAGCCATATTGGCCTTGACCCGAAAGAAGAACTAAGGCTTATAGATTATGGCCAAAGACTCACCTCGCACCAGCGCAACACATTTGTTAACCAACAATCTGGTCATTCTGCTTTTAATGCCATAAAACAAAGCTGGTTTGGTGGCCAAAAAGCCATGGGAATAAACCCATATTCTTTTTTTGAAGTGGGAAACCCATTTAATGCAGCAGTTGTAAATGCTAAACACCCTTTAATTGCTGCCTTTGGCCAAAACAACTGGCTTTCTGCCTATTTATACTCAGGAGATTCTACAGCTCAATTGGGCACTATTGTTAATGGAAAATGGAGGTGGAAACAAGGCGAAAATGAAAGCCATCATAAAGTACAAGAGCACTTTACAAGAGTTATGAAATCTCTCCACTAAGCGTTAGTTTTCACATGTGTAAAATTCTTTTTTAAGAATGCTTTGCTATATTAGCCTGTAATTAGGTAAAACTATACAATTATGAAGACTCAAGTTATTACTCTCTTATTCGCGTTTCTAAGTACTTTTCTATCAGCTCAATGGAAAACCACTGAAATAAAAGTTAACCAGCTTTACTCTGGAACACTGGCTAAAGTGAGCGAGGATTATCGTGTAGCCGATATCGCTTTGTTAAGCGATGGTTCCAGCGTACTGATAACAAATGAAGACACCAATACGGTTGATCTGAAGTTGTACAAACTAAGCTCAACAGGTTCTATTGTTTGATCAAAAACAATTGATTTGGATGAAGATGATGGAGGTATGAAAGTTTTGGTTGACGGCGACGATAACATTTACGCCTTGGGCGCCACATTCAGCGTGCCAACCGATCATGATGTGATTCTTTATAAATACAATTCAACTGGCGCCTTGCTTTGGTCAATTACTTGGGATGCCGGTAATAATCTTGGAGACGTACCTGTAGATATGGTGCTTGATGATGGCGATGCCTATATAACTGGTATTGCCAACACTGGCAATGAAAACACAACCAGCGACGATGACAGCTTCATTTTAAAAGTAAGTGCTACCGGAAATATAGATTGGAGCACCATTTACGATTATAGCGATGAAAATGATGCCGGCATTAATGTTAAAATCGATGATGATTACGCTTATGTAGCATGTAACTCTCATGACGATGCCACAACAAAAAACCGAACTTTAATAAAATATGACAAATCAACAGGTAACCAAGAAGGCAGTGCCTTGCGAGAAACGTCAACAGGTAATGAATATTGGGCCGATATGATTTGGCATAGCAACAATCTGATCTTAGCTGGTAGAAAGAACATGGATGCCATTGTAGCCTCTTATGACCCCGATGATTTTAGCAAGAACTGGGAATTAACCAATGATGAATATGGGTTTGGAGATGCCGCTACCCAACTACTTTCTGCCAATAACAATATTTATGTGGGCGGAGAAGCAGATGGAAACTTGGGCCGTCGTGGCAAAAACCTGAGAATAAAGGCCAATGGAGACCTTTTAAGCAAGCATAAATTAGAAAGCATGCAAAGCGGAGTGAATACCCAAATAGCCGATTTGACTGTAATGAACAACCACCCGCTCTATCTTTATAAAGAAATTGGCAGCACCAAAACCAATTCTTACTTGCTTTGGTATGATAAGAAGTTAAACTCATTGCGAGCCTATTACTGCCCTAAAGGTTTTGAAGGCCATACCGTAGTAGTTAATGGAAGCAAGGCCTTTGTGAGTGGCACACAAAAAGTGGGTTCTGCTTACAAGGCGGCATTTATGGCTATTGAAACGCACGAGTTTATGCTGGAGCACGACTACGATACCACCTATAATGGCGACACCAACGCGGTAGTGCAACCAAACCAAGTAGGTATTTTGGTTAAACCCGGAGTGTTAAACCTAACCAACTCTGACAATACTTACTTAGAAGCAGGTAAACTAAGCGACTTTTTTACCGCTGGCTTTGTGGCCGATATTGAAGACTCTACCCTTTTTGATGAAGACAGCTTTTTGGTGTACAAAACGTTTAAACATTATACCTCAGCTGATACCACGCGCTACACCAAACGCGGCAAACCCTTTAGAAGCTATGATTATTACTGCTCTTACCGCATAATACTGCCCCAAACCCTAAGCACCGCTCAGTTTTTAGATGATATTGAAAACCTAACCCCCATTAGAATGGAATGGCAAACTACTGAACCGGTTGCCGCACATTCTATGGATCCAAATGATGGTTGGTATTGGGAGAATTACCAGTTCTGTTTGTACAGCAACCCACAAAGCAGCTTTTGGAATACGAGTTACCAAAATCAAAGCATACGCGTGCGAGATGCCTGGAAATACAGCACAGGTGGCAAACAGGTAAAAGTGGGCATTTTTGAGCCTGCCAGCTTCAGTAGAAGTTACGTGAAACCCGGAAAACTAGCCATTCCTCCACATAGCGATTTAAGCCTTGACAATAGCTTTACCAATTCAGTAATAACCAGCGGGCAATACAATACAGGCTTACCCATTGATAAAGCTTCAGACTTATATTTTTCTCAACATGCTAACCAAAGCGCAGGCCTGGTTGGTGCCATTAGAAACAATAAAAGAGGCTCAGTTGGCGTGGCCGGTGGTACTGGTAGTAATCTTGATGGGGTAAGCCTACAGTCTTATGGAGCCTTGGCAGAAAATCTTCTCTATGCTATGGACACTGGCAAAGTGCATATCATTAACCAATCATTTGCGGGTGGAACTGATAACGATTATATAAATACTTGTTTAGACGCGTACAAACAAGGTGTTACCTTTATCAGCAGTGCCGGTAACAACGGCACAGGTGATTCGTGGGGAGTTGCAGCCAAATTAACTGATTATACCATGGGGGTAGGTGGTTCTGGTATAGATGGAAAATACAGGAAAGCCAGTAATTCCGGGCACTCAAATGATGTTCTCTATTCAAGTTATGGCAACCGCATCGATGTTATTGCACCAGCCTCCCAAAAGCTCAATAGTACTACCAGTGCGAAATATGAGATCCTTTCAACTGGCAACAATGGGCAGGA
>JAGQWA010000089.1 GCA_020437725.1 Bacteroidota bacterium
GTACCAAAAGACACTTGATTTTGCAGCTTTTTTTTAATATCAACATCATACATCTCTTCTGCAATTTCAATCATCTTGTCCTTAAATTCAACTTCAAATTGTTTGCGACCCAGGGCTTGTTCCAGCTCCTTTATCCGATTTTTTAATGCTTCAATTTTCTTAGTATCACTTTTCATCTCAACAACTTGTTTTGTGTCTTTTTTATAATCTACTCCGTATTTATAGAGCCATTTATAAATCGCTGATAGCGATAATTCATATGCTCTTGCAACCTCTGAAACCGTACTAATTCCACGTTCAATTTCTCGAACTTTTTTAATACGAAACGACTCACTAAAATAACGGTTCTGACGCTCTTTTCTACTTTGGGTAAACTGTTCTCTTCTTGCCATTTTTGAATGATTTTTTTAATTCAAAAACGGTCAACTTATTTCAGGCGCATACATTCAAACCTAAGTTGAATCAATGGGTAAGAACACGAATCCGTTAGTTCTCAATTTTCAGACTTTAGACATGAGACCTTAGACAAGAACTAGGAACTAGAGACAAGAAACTAGGAACTGCCGAAAGGCATTTAACATTAAACATTCAAAATTGATCATTGATTTCTTCACTAAGCACTAAGCACTAAGCACTAAAAACTCATGATGAAGTACTGCTATATAAAAAGCACAGAATGAATTCTATTTCTAGGTATAACCCGACCTGCTTTTAAAACAACGTTTTTATCTGTTAAAGCCCAAATGGTGGTGTTTACCATCTTTCTGCCATCAAAATCTTCGAAAATGATTTTTACTTTAAACTTATCTAGATTGCCAAGCGAGGCTGCTTTATCCAATTGTTGGTCGCGAGTTTTTATAAGTTCAAAAGATTGAAGCACTTCTGTATTTGGAAAGTAAAGTGAATCAACTGTTTCTTTTTCAATAAGTTCTACTTGTGTGCTAATCATGCCTGCTGTTGTTTAAGTTTTTCAAAAAATATAATCCTAATCCCCACAATTAGGTAAGCCTAATGGCCACGCCAATATTCCAGTTAACGCTTGTATTTAGTTGTCTGAAATGAAGTGTAGTCCAATCGCTGCCATCGCCAAAAAGGCTATATTCTAATTGAGCAAAAGGCTCAATAATTCCACTGTTAAGTTGTAAAGAAACACCTGAAACTAAACCACCACTATTTAAATCGTAGCTACCAAGTTGGTCTTCTAAAGCTGGACTTAGAGACTCCCATCGGTATTGATAGCCAATAAAATTCTTGAAAGTGAAAAGGCCTAAACAATTTCTTGAACCAACATTAAAATGAAGTTGAGAAGCCTTGTCAAAAGAAGTGTAAAGTTTCTTTGAATGCGGAATTTGCCTGAATTGAGCATTCCAATAAAACCTCGAAACAGTTTTACGTTCCAAAGCAAATTGGTAATGACCGTTACGGTCGTAAGATGTTTGTCCGAGCCCAGCACTTAGCCACCAAGAGCCGCTTGCTCTGCAAGAATTGGTATAGGCTTTGGTTGAATTTAACCCCAGAAAAAGGATGCCTGTTAATATGAATAGCCGTTTCATCTCGATAAATGTAATGATTTCCCTGATTAAACGTGCACGTGCTATTTCTGTTGTGCTAATATTTTTTTATTTAATGTTTGGTAACACTTTGATCGTGAGTATAAAAAAAGCCCATCCAACAGGTGTCAGACGGGCTTCCGGTTATCGCGAAAAGGGTGATGATTTTCTTCGCTAAAAGTTAATTCTATACATAATGTTCGGAATGATTGCCAACTGAGTGCCGTAAATCAATTCTTCGGTATATGGGTTATAGTATTCGGCCAATTTGGCTTGGTTATTAGTTGCGTTTTGTACATCAATTTTAAACTCATGGCTCACTTTTGGTCGGTTAACTCGGTAGTAAACTGATGCGTTTAATTGAAAAATATCTTCGCTTTTGGTTGAAAACGGAATTTCGTCTCTAATGGTTCGACCAGATTCAATACTTTTTTCCAAATCAACACCAGTGTAGCGTTGGCCACCTAGTAACATTACTTTGCTACTCATGCCAAATGTTCTGTTTTTCTCTTCTTTGCCCATTTGCCATTCTTTACCAAAAAGAAAATTGGTGGCATAATTTCCATTCCAACGTGTGTCTCTTTCTTGGCCATCAGCAGCGGTATATTTAGACTCATAAACACTTGCAGTAGCCATGTAATAAAACCCTTTGTCAAAGAATCTCTCAAAAGTGAATTCTAACCCGTAGTTTCTGCCAGTTCCATTGTTATCTAAATAACGATCGGTATAACTATCATAAGCATTAATGGTTGAGAAAGTGCTGCCAGTTTCTTTGTCAATCGGAATATCGAAAAGGTCTTGGTAGTAGGCTTCTATTTTAAGGTGATGGTTTTTAGAAAGCGCATTCTCGTAACCAACTACATAATGGTGTGCTTTCGGCATTTTAATGTTCTTGTTAGGTGTAATTTCAGTTCCATCATCAAGCGTTCTTCTGGCAAAATAAGTTAGCAGACTTTCCATTTTACTGTGGCGACCAAAACCCGCAGTTATAAACTGGTTTTGAGCAAAATTCCATCTGGCACTTATACGCGGTTGAATGTCATAATCGTTGTTCAGTAAAAGCTGTGTGTAATGCAAGCCTGATACAATGGTTAAAGAATTAGTAGGTCTATACTTCCAAGTGGCAAATGCATCAATTAGGCCAGTTCCATCTTTTTCATCAAAATCGTTTTCCCATTTTTTGTCATCGAATAAGTAGTATTCAGAATACAAATTGTAGAAATGGTGGGTGTATAAACCGCCCACTTTTAGTTTGTTTTGAGCGTTTATTTTATGGTTGAAAATGCTTTGTAATCTTAGCGAATATTTGTGCAGATTGTCGTTGTAATCATTCATAAAAACGCTGTCTTCTTGGCGGGCACTTTGCGAATACAAGCTGCCGTTGGTAGCAAAACTGGCGGTGGTTTTTAAGTAATTCTTACTGCCCAAAGTAATGCCGTGGTTAAGACCAACACTGCCTAAAAACGATTGGTATTTGTTTCTAAAAACCACATCGCCTTTTTCCTTTTCTTCATCAAAATATTCTTCTGAAATATTGCTGTATCCACCAATGCCAAATGCGGTAAAATGGCCAAACTTTTTGGTAGGGAAAATGAGTTTGAATGATGCGTCTTGGTACTTAGGTACACCGCCAAAATCCACCACACCAAAATCATCGAGCAAAGCCAAGCTAGAATATCGGTAATTAACCAAATAGGAGCCGCCATAACCTTTCTTCCATGGGCCTTCAGCGGTTAAGTCCATACCTAAAACACCGGCCGAAAAAGAATATTCGCGCTGTTGGTTGTTGCCATTTCTTAGTTTAATGTCCATTACTCCTGAGTAAGCTTGTCCGTATTCAGCTTCAAAAGCACCGGCCAAGAAATCTGAGTTGGCCAGCATGTTGCTGTTTAAAGCATTTATGGGGCCGCCGGTTGCGCCTTCGTCGGCAAAGTGATTGGGATTTGGAATTTCAATTCCTTCCATTCTCCATAAAATACCTTTGGGCGAATTTCCACGAACCACAATATCATTATCGCCTTCAGCATTTGCCGTTACACCGGCAAAGTTGGCCGCCATTCTAGAAGGGTCATTAAAAGTGCCTGCGTAGCGACTAATTTCTTCAACTCCCATGCTGCGTGTGCTGGTAACCGCCATTTCGTTTTGCACTTCGCTTTTGTGTTTTGAAGCCGTAATAATTACCGCAGCTGCCTTTATTACCGACTCCTGCATTTCAACAGTTAGCACCACTTCTTTGGCTGAACTAACTAGTAGGTTAGGCAACATTTTTTCTTCGTATCCTATGTAACTAATTTTTAATGAATGTCGCCCAACGGGAACATTATCAAGTCTAAAATCTCCATTTACATTAGTTACAGCGCCCATTGGCGGATTGCTTTCTAGAATGAAAATGTTGGCGCCAATAAGTGGCATTTTGGTGTCAATGTCAATTACCTTTCCGCGAACGGTTTGGGTTAGGTCGTTTTCTTTTGCCTTGGCCATTCCAAAACCCAAAATAAATAGCATAAGAAGGCTGGGGATCAATGAATTTTTCATGTTCCAATAAGAATTTAGGCGGTTGAGTATGTTGTTAGTTTAGAACCTGATACCGGCCGTAAATCCTGGCCACATTTTTACGTTGGTTCTGTTGTACGATTCGTTGAATATGTGATATGGCGCAAAGTTTCCGCCAGTTAGTTCTCCATATTCATCTTCCATGGTAGAAATAAGCATGTTGAAAGTAGGCCCGCCATATACCTTGGCATTTTGCGCAATTGGGTGAGCCACTTGCAGTTTCAATCTATTTAGTTGGTTGAAATCGCGAGTGCTGAAAGTGCCTTCCTGAATTTGGTAAGACATTAGGTCAACATTAATTTTTAGCTTGTTGTGAACAGGGAACATGGTACCTAATCCATATCCATAACCCCACATGGCCGTTTTGTTTCTACCAGCAATGCCGAGAGAGAAAATGCTATACAATCTTTCAGAACCTGTTTTTAGCTGAGCTGAAGTATGGAAAGCATCGCTGTATTCAAGCTCCAAGTCCCAAACGCCGCGCTTGCTAATGTTAACGAAACCAATGGCGGCACCGCTCTCAACAGTGTCGTTTATGTTGATTAATCCTAACTGAATGCCATTTACTTTTCTGGCCACGTTTACAAAGCCAGATGCTTGAAATCCTTTTAAATCTTTGGGGGTTACATTGGCAAAACCTGCTATTTGCGCGCCGACAACAGAATCTGCTGATAGGTTGGCAAAACTGGCAAATTGAGCTCCTTTGGTTGAACCGCCAACAAAGTTGCTAAACCCGGCAGCCTGCACACCTTTTAAATCTCCGGTTACCACGTTAGCAAAACTTGCACCTTGAAATGCATCTGCGCTATCGGTTACCACGTTTGCAAAGCCAGAAGCTTGCACACCAGCTGTGTACTTTCTGGTGTAATTAGCAAAACCTGCGAATTGCGAACCGTAGCTTTCACCTAAAACGGTGTTGCTAAATCCGGCCAATTGAATGCCTTTCATGTCATAACGCAGCACGTTCGAAAAACCTGCCATTTCTATGCCTTCAAGTCCACCATGGTAGCCGGCAAAAATGTTGAGTGAAATGTTGTTTTTTACTCTGCCAGCTTCAAGTCCATTGGTGCCCATTGGCGGAATAAAAGTTACTGAAATAGGCCTGTTAATGAGATGAACCGAATCTTCAGTTGCATTACTGGCTTGAGTATTTTGCGCAGAAAGTCGTTGAACAGCGAATATGCTCGCAACGATAAAAAGTATGAATTTGAAATTGCTCATGGTCTTGGTTGTGTTGTTTGGTGGTAATACAACCAAGGGAGATTTTACCCCTATTAGTGGGTTAGTATTTTAGTGTTTTAGTGTTTGAGTGGGTTAGTTTTTTAGGATTAAATGGTTAATTAGATAAAGAGATAAAGGGTGCTCCTTGATTAAGCTCCTTCCCCTTTGGGGAAGGCTGGGATGGGGCAAATGCTTTCATAACCTGCCACTTCTCCTATGCCTAAAAAGCTCTGGATTTTAAAGTCTTGTCCTTCAGATTTCAGAGTAAAGGTGGCGTTTGCCCCATCTAGCAAATCACCGTCGGTCCAATATCAGTTAAATAGATGGAAAAGTATAATTTCTGAACTACTGAAAAATGATCTTTCTGGTTTCAAGAATTTCATTTTTATCATTAAGGACTCGTATTATATAAGTCCCTTTTGATCCGAATTGTGATTTACTGATTCTAAAAATTGGTAGATTGATATCTGATTGAAAGACAGGTTGGCCATTAATATTTATTATCTCAATTGATGCAGAATTTACCTTCATATAATCTCCGTTATCAACAATTAATTCATCTGCAACAAAATACACTTTGAATTGATGGTGAATTGAATTGATAGATGTAAATGTTGTATTTATGTATAAAGTGTCAGTCACGGAAATTGAATCGTAAATTACCAATGTATCAAATATGCTAATAGTGTCATTAGTAATAATTTTGATAGAATCGAAAATTCTGACAGTATCAAAGATTGCAATTGTATCATACACAGGAATTGTGTCAAAGACAACAACGCTGTCTAAACAACTAGAACAACTATGGCCTGTAACATCTGATGACCAACTGGGTGAATTAATTAACCATGCCTTATAAGATTTCGAAGCATCAAAAGATGTTGATCCTGTACCTTCTTCAAAATCCCAAAAGGCAATAAGACCTTTTTCGAAGCCTGAAAGACAAGTATTGTACAAACTATGAACTTCCTTTTCCGTCATAGAATAATTCCATACACTCAATTGATCTAGTTTAAAGTTTTGATTCCATTGTTTGGTAAAAGCTCTGGCTCCCAAGATCATGCTTTCATAGTATGAGTGAAAATCTAATTTCTCACTGTTAGGGTTTGAAACAGCACTTTTGGATTTCAGTTTTCCATTGAGATATAAATAGCTACTGTCAGTTTTGGTACTAACTGCACAAGTTAAAAAGGTCCATTTACCTTCAAAACCATTTGAAGAAGTTCTGGTATTCCATCCTATTTTCTTACTTCCTTCACCAGTAAAAGTAAATTCATTTTTGTGTTGCCCTATGGTAAACCTATGGGAATAATTACTATTGGACGATCCAACTGCCATATCTGCAATGAAGTACGCATTGCCATCGGATGCTGGAATTTTGGGAAGGTTTACCCAAACTCCAAATGTTAGCCCATCTATTCCAGTGATGTTCAGCGCAGAATCAAGTATTATGTAGTCATCGCTCTTAACCAAATCAAGCGAATAGTTCCCTTGGCCATTTGACTTAGAGAAAATAAATACTGCAACTAGAATGAAAATAATTCTCAGCATGGTAATAACTGTCATTGGTTAACACCCAAATTTATAATTCTTGATTTGAATTGTAGAGAATTAATGTTTGAGTGTATTAGTCGGTTAGTTTTTTAGCGTTAAATAGTTAATTAGATAAGGAGATAAAGGGTGCTTCCTGATTAGCCCCTTCCCCTTTGGGGAAGGTTGGGATGGGGCAAGTGCTTTCCTTCAAATCACCAAAACCTGCCACTTCTCCTATGCGTAAAAAGCTCTGGATTTTAAACATTTTTGCGACCAGAATTCAAAGAAAAAATGGCAGGTTTCCTTAGCTAGAGATCACCGCTGATCTTGTTCTGGCTTCCTTTCACGCGGACCCCAATCTAA
The DNA here is from genome assembly GCA_020437725.1 of Bacteroidota bacterium. GTDB lineage: Bacteria > Bacteroidota > Bacteroidia > CAILMK01 > JACPUW01 > JAGQWA01. The sequence continues at coordinate 7,221 of JAGQWA010000089.1, forward strand.
ATCAACAGCGCTTCCTTTTTTTGATTGCTCTAAAAGCTTTTTATAAAGAGCAGGATTATCCTTTTTCAAGATGATTTTTTCATTTCCATTGGCATCAACTACGGTTATGCCATCGTTTGTATCATCAGCTTTTGGGTACACTTTTTCAATTTCTACATTGTGACCGCTTTCAGATTGTTCGCCCTTACAACAAGGAAAAGCAACATCTCTTAAAGACTGAATATAAACTTCTTCTTTCTTGATTTTTTCGCGGCGAAGTTTTTCTAAGTAGAACTTTTCTTGGTAGCCTAAGTCTCTTGTAATGCTGTTACTGCGGTTATCGTAAGAAAGCGACTTCAGTAGTTTTCTGGCTTCTTTCTCAGTGTAGTAAGTGGGGGTAAGCGTTACTTCTCCGCCAAAATCGGTTTGCAATTCTTTGGTGGCTAAGAACAGGCTGTCGCCATAATAGCTAACCGCTACAATGGTAAAGTCTGAGTAAGCCGGCATGTCCATACTATGAGTTGATGCAAACCCAGGATAGTACACATCTTGCGCCTTGTCATAATTAAGACGATAAATGCTATTGATACTGGTGAAAGAAAAGTAGGCATAGCTGCGAGTTGGTTTTTTATTGTGAACAAGCTTAACATCAATGGGTTTTGCTGCTGGCTTAGGTACCGTACCAACATCTACATTCAACCAGCCAGTTTCACTCCATTCAAAGCCATAAGTAGTCATTCTTTTGGCTTCTCGTTTTACCAATACTTCGCGGTATTTCTCTTTTACTTTTTCAATTTTGGCATCGGCTTTTTGCAACTCTTTTTGGTAGGCTTTCTCGGCCTTTTCTATTTCCTTGTTGAATTTAGTCAAGTCTTTGGCATAAGTCTTTTTTAGCATATTGGCATAGAGCTCAGCACCTTTAACATTGGTAAGTTTTTGGGCGACGAACTCATAAAAAGGGTTTTCAACTCGGTCGCAATTCCGGCAATTCATATTCATAGATTCGTCATATCCAATGGCAGCAATTGAGTCACTAACCCACAGGTCTTTGTCTAAATTCATTACATACAATTGGATAAACTCATCACTACAAGTACTAAAAATGGCTTGCAGCCTTTCTTCAAATTCTCGAGTCGCGATAAATGAGTTCGCGAACTTTTCTTGATTGATGGTTTTAATAGATGGTGGTTTAATGCAGCGACAAGCCATATCGCCCAATGAATAATCCCAGTCTTCATCTACAGTTTCTTCGTCTGCATCTGCGGTGTTCTCAAAAGACTCATTTGTGTATTTGCCATCTTTTAAATTATTACCACGGTAATAGGCTTCGTTTAGGTCTAGGTCAGAGTCTATGTCGTCTTCAAATTCTGCAGTAGGCTGTGATATAACATAAGAGTTGATCCTTGGCTTCAAAGAATAATACAAACTATCCATCAGCTCCTTGGTGGCTTCTTTGTGGCCTTTGTAAGGCAAACCTTTGGCAACCGCTTCTTCAAATCCTGGAGGGTAGAAGTTCAATTCATCTAATGGCACTGTCACTAAATAGTTTTCTGGTTTCTTTTTAGGAGACCATATAAAGTTGCCATTGTTGCCGCGTTTGCCAGTATAAATTTTCATGCCTGGCACTCGCAGTTTGGTAGGCACTTCTATGTAAATGGGCTTTTCAGGGTTTATGGTTAGCGGCTCACCTTTTTTGTTTTTGGCATCTAAATACACCATTCCACCAGATTGTAATGGGTTACCATTTTCATCGGTGGTGTTCAGGTTGCCTAGAATCATATCATCCATCCCTAAGCCTTCTTTTACTTCTAAGTTTACTGTTTTGCGCTCTGGTTTTCCATTGTTTAAGAAAGCCCATTCTGGTATGTAAAAACGGGTGCCATTATTGGCGGTTATTACCTGCTCTTCTTTTGGGTTAACGGTATAAATCTGTGAAGGTATGGCTGCATCAAAAGTGTCAGCAATGGTGGCGTTTTGGTCCAACTCTGGGCTTGCCACCACTGTTTCGTTTCCTTCTCTGGTTTGTGTAAACCAAAAAGTAAGAATGGCCAAAACCGCAGCACCTCCAAGCAAAGCAAAAAACTTGGCTGACGAGAAAAAGTTGCCGCCTTTGGCTCCACCGGCTCCACCAGTATTCATAAACCGTTGGTGCGCTTGTTGAATTTCAGTTTTAAGGGCTTGTCTGGTAATGCCTTTTTGCAGTTCGTTTTGCAATTCAACATCTCGTTTCAGTTCAGGGTCGTTGTGCATTTCTTCTTCAAATTGCTCTTTTTCTGAGCCATCCATTTGCCCTTCTAAATACCTTTCTATGCGTTCAATTCGTAGTAAATCTTCTCTCATATTTTATGGGCTTATGAAGGTTGGTTAAAATGAATGGCTTGCTTTCTGGCTCGTTCTAAACACTTGTATTTCTGTGTTTTGGCGGTATTTACGTTGGCATAGCCAAGGCTTTCGGCAATAACGGTCATGCTTTCTTTTCGGTAGTAGTAGCGTTGCAAAATCTCCACACACTTGTCGCCAAGCTCATTCAAGATTTTCTCCAAAAAGCCAAATTGTTGCTCGCGCTGCTGTTTGGCTTCTAAATCGCTTTCAACTTCCACATCATGATAAGTTTCTAGGCTGGTTTCCTTACCGCCCTTTCTATTTTTATCATAAAGCATAAATCGGCAAACCGAGTACAGGTAGGTTTTAATAGAACTGGTCAACTCAAACGTTTCAGTTTTCACCTTTTCAATAAAAACAAGCAAGGCTTCCTGAAAAATATCAGCCGCATCTTCTTCGCTACCGCCATGGGTAACCACCATGTGTTTTATAGATGGAAAATGCGTGTAAAGCCTGTCGAGCGGCTTGCTGTGCTCACCACTTCGCAGATGTTCTACTATTGTTTGGTCCGTCATTTTTTACTACCTGTTTACCCTTAATGATTGAAGATGTGAAAGGTAACCCTTACCCGAGAAATGTTTTTAATTGAAAGATTGAATCTTATTGGAACAAGAACTTCATTTTAGGGCACGAGCATTTTATTTTTGACCGAATTCAATGTCAAAAGGCGAGTTAGATATATTTATTCCTTGTGTGGTAGATCAGGTTTATCCTGATGTTGGCTG